>JALXFQ010000243.1 GCA_027067235.1 Gammaproteobacteria bacterium | reverse complement strand
ATTTCGATGTCAGGGTTCTTTTCCCTGAAATAGCGCGACAGGCCCATAATGGTGCCGGTGGTTCCCATGGAACTGACCAGGTGGGTGATCCTGCCGTCGGTTTGCCGCCAGATTTCCGGCCCGGTGGTCAGATAATGGGATTCCGGGTTATCCGGATTGGAAAACTGGTCCAGCAGTTTGCCTCTGCCCTGCTGCGCCATGCTTTCGGCCAGGTCGCGAGCGCCTTCCATGCCTTCCTGTTCCGACACCAGGATGATTTCCGCACCATAGGCGCGCATGGAAGCGCGGCGTTCGATACTCATGTTTTCCGGCATGATAAGAGTCATCCTGTAGCCCATCACCGCCGCCGCCATGGCCAGAGCAATGCCGGTGTTGCCGCTGGTCGCCTCGATCAGGGTGTCACCCGGCCGGATTTCGCCCCGCTGCGCGGATTTGCGTATCATGTGCAGAGCCGGCCGATCCTTGACCGAACCTGCCGGGTTGTTGCCTTCCAGCTTGGCGGCAAGGAAGTTGCCGGGCGACGGGTTGATGCCGGCCAGACGCACCAGAGGCGTATTGCCAACACATTGTTCAATTGTCTGCATGGTAGGGCTCCATATGTTCTATCACCATTTGCGGGCTGCGCTGACCGCGGTATTCATTAACGTCAAGACGATAGGCCAGACGCAGCCACTCGGGGCAGGCCTGCCGCATTTCCTGTTCCGCATTGAAACAGATGGCGTCGATCAGCTGGCCACTCCCGGCGGCGCCGTCCCGCTCCGGCGACAGTACCAGTTTCAAATGATTGCGGCCGACGATTTTATGCTGAACCACGCGAAAGATGCCATCAAATACCGGTTCTTCAAAACGCGAACCCCAGGGGCCGGCATTGCGCAGCAGTTCGGCGAAATCCAGTTGCAGCGCATCGCTGTCCAGTTCGCCGTCACTCAGCACCACGTGAGTGAGGTCGCTGTCTGACAGGCACTGGCCCAGTGTTTCGGCCCAGGCCTGTTCGAACTGCTGCAGACTCTCTGGCAGCAGGGTCACACCGGCTGCCATGGCGTGACCGCCGAACCTGACCAGCAGGCCGGGATGGCGGCTGGCGATGGCTTCCAGCAAATCACGCACATGCAAAGCCGGTATGGACCGGGCCGAGCCTTTCAGCAGCCCGTCAGCGCCGCGGGCAAAGGCGATCACCGGACGGCCGCTGCGCTCGCGTATACGCTGGGCAACGATACCGACCACGCCTTCATGCCAGTTTTCATCATACAGACACAACCCCATCAGAGCGTCGCTGTGGCGGCTGTTCTGCAGCGCCCTGTCCGCCAGTTTGACGGCTTCCATGCGCATGGTTTGCTCGATTTCGCGCCGCCGCGTGTTCAGCTCGTCCAGCTTCGCCGCCAGTTCCCGGGCCTGGTGCAAATCCTGTGTCAGCAGACAGCTGATACCGGTGGACATATCGTCGAGTCGCCCGGCCGCGTTCAGGCGCGGGCCCACCGCGAAACCCATGTCGGAGGGAATGATCCTGCCCAGGCTGCGGCGTCCAACTTCGAGCAGCGCCTGTATGCCGGGGCGGCAATGGCCCGCATTGATGCGCCGCAGACCCTGCGCCACCAGGGTTCGATTCAGATAATCCAGCGGCACCACATCCGCCACCGTGCCCAGCGCCACCAGATCCAGCAACTCAGCCAGATTCGGCTCGCGCAGCCCGGTTGCTTCGAACCAGCCCTGTTCGCGCAATGTTTTGCGCAGCGCCAGCATGACATAGAAAATGACGCCCACCCCGGCCAGATTCTTGTGCGGGAAATCATCGCCCTGCTGGTTGGGATTGACGCACAGGGTGCCCGGGGGCAGCGGTTCCCCGGGCAAATGATGATCGGTAATGATCACCTCCATGCCCAGTTCACGGGCGCGCAGCACACCATCGGCGCTGGCAATGCCATTATCCACGGTGATAATGATGTCAGGCGATTTTTCACTGGCCAGATCGACGATGGCGGGCGTCAGCCCGTAACCGTATTTGAAGCGATCCGGCACGACGTAATCAACCTGATCATGACCGAGCATGTGCAGGGCGCGCACGACCAAAGCCGTGCTGGTGGCGCCGTCAACGTCATAGTCGCCCACTATCACGATCGTCTCGCTCGCTTGCAAAGCTTTCGCCAGACGAACACAGACCGGCTCGATGTCTTTCAGCAAATCCGGCGCCGGCAGGTTTTGCAGCGAATACTCGGTCTGCCCGGCACAGCGCACTCCGCGGGCGGAATAGATGCGCGCCAGCAGCGGATGCATACCCGCAAGCCCGGGGCTGTCCGGCACTTGCCGGCGCTCGATGATTTTTTTGTGGGTAGAATTCATGTCTGCCCGGGGAAAACCGGTCTGCTGCGCCAGAACTTTTTCAGATCAAGCCGCTGCAGGCGCCAGGCCGCGCCAGCGACCGGATCAATCAGTTGCAGGCTTGATAGCTCTCCCCGGGCCAGCATCTTCATTGCCGGCTGCATCCAATTCTCCTCCAGCCCGCTCAACCATTGCATCAGGTCATCAGCCTCGCCGTGGCTGGTGATAAGCGCGAAATCTGCCGCTACAGACGAACCGAGGTTGTTATCCAGCTCCGGCAAACTGAAATCAGCCGTGGCGCAACCGTGGCGCAGCGCCATGCCTCGCAGCGCCGCATCGCTTGTCAGCAGTTGGCAGGAACAGTTGGCGGCGGCAGCATCCGGCAATTGCCCCTCGCCCCACAGCCAGAAACCGGAAACCTCTGGCAAACCGCGTTTTTCGCGATGCTTGTTGAGGGCATGATCGTGCAGGATCATTTCACATTCGGCCAGCCAGCGGGTCCAGAAAACCGCGTCCTCGCCCGCTGGCAAATGCAGCGCTACCGGCCTGTCGCGCACTTCGTAAAGAGGGACCGTTCTAAGGTCCGGTTGCTGCTCTGCATTGACATGCCATGAACCCTGGCCATCAGGCTCGACCCTGAACTTGCCATCTGCGGCTACCTTTTGCAGCAATTCAGTCAGTTGATCGCAGTCTTCCTGTGGCAACTGACCCCGCTCTATGGGGCGCAGGATCAGGCCGGAGCTGGCGCTGGTGTAATGCACTGGCGACAGATTCAGCCAGGTATCTTCCGTCGGTTGGCATCCTCTGGCATGACGGCAACAGGCGGCATGGGGAAACGGCGCTCCCGCCACCTGCGCCAGACCCAGATCTGCGACAACCGCGGAATATGGATCTTGCGGCGGCATGCCGGCAGCGGAGGCTCTGGAGCAATATCGGTAGAAACCGGGCAGGCTTACGCTGGCGCGTGAGTCCGTCAGCAAGGCGGCCAGCAAGCCGGATATTTCCGGAACAAACAGTTTCACGGCTGCCGTCACCCCGGCATACCTGTCGTTGCGGCAGCGACAGCCTGCCCGGGTCGATCAGACGACGGCGTCGACGCTTCAACTACCGGTAAGACGGCGCTCCTTATCCAGGTGCGCCAGGAAGCCCTGGTAGGCCAGTCGCAGACCTTCGCGAAGCTGGATTTTTGGCTCCCAGCCAAGAGCCTGCAAGCGTGAGCAATCGAGCAGTTTTCTCGGGGTGCCATCGGGCTTGTCTGCATCAAACTCCAGCTCTCCCTCGAAGCCAACGGCTTCGCCGACCAGTTCGGCCAGCTGGCGTATGGAAACTTCCTGCCCCGTGCCAATATTGACCATGTCCCGGAGCCCCTGCTTTTGCAGGATGAAAACGCAGGCGTCGGCCAGGTCATCCACGTACATGAATTCGCGCAGGGGCTTGCCGCTGCCCCAGACCACCACGGATTTTGCTCCGGAGACCCTGGCCTCGTGAAACTTGCGAATAAGCGCTGGAACAACATGGGATGTACTGAGATCAAAATTATCGTTTATTCCGTACAGATTGGTGGGCATGACGGAAACATAGTCAGTCCCGTACTGGTCGTTATAGGCATCGCACATGCGGATACCGGCTATCTTGGCAATGGCGTAGGGCTCGTTGGTCTTTTCCAGCGGCCCGGTGAGCAGGTATTCTTCCTTCATCGGCTGTGGGCAGTCACGCGGATACACGCAGGAGCTGCCGAGAAAAAGCAGGCGTTTGACGCCGGCCAGATGGGAGCCGTGAATCAGATTGGACTGCACCATGAGGTTACTGTAAATAAACTCGGCGCGGTAGGTATTGTTGGCGTGTATGCCACCAACCTTGGCAGCGGCCACGACCACGTAGTCCGGCCGCTCATCCTGCAGAAACCGGAATACTGCGGCCTGGTCGCACAGATCCATCTGCTCCCGCCCGCGTGTGACGATGTTGTTGAATCCCTTTTTCCGCAGATTGCGGGCTATGGCTGAACCCACCAGCCCGCGGTGACCGGCTATGAAAATCTTATCTGTCTGCTGCATGCTGAAAGTCCCTGTCGATATGACCTGCTGTCCTTTTTTTAGCCGAAATAATCATCAACGCCAGCTCAGGCGTTCAATGATTCCACCCGTATGCGAATGACCTTTCCCTGGCTGGCCGGCAATTCCTCGATACAGGTCAGCGCCTCGTTCATATCCTTTTCCAGGCAGATATCGGTGAGCAGTATGACACTCACATTCGCTTCGGCCGCCGAGGCTTCCATCTGTTCGATGGCCCTGATACTGATATTGCGGTCGCCCAGTATGCGGGTAATCTCGGCCAGTACGCCGGGCCGGTTGGAAACGCACATGCGCAGATAGTAGGCCGTCTTCACCTCATCCATGGCGAGAAAAGGAATAGCGTCATTGATGCTGGAAGTCTGAAATGCCAGATGCGGCACACGGTTATCCGGGTCGGTGGTCAGCACGCGGGTGACGTCAACCAGGTCGGCAACTACCGCCGAGGCGGTGGGTTCGGCGCCAGCGCCGGCGCCATAATGCAGCGTCGGGCCTACCGCGTCACCAACCACCAGCACCGCATTCATGACGCCGTCCACATTGGCGATGAGACGCCGTTCCGGTATCAGGGTCGGGTGTACCCGCAGCTCGATGCCGGCTTCGGTCCTGCGCGTGATGCCCAGGTGTTTGATGCGGTAACCCAGCCTTTCCGCGTAACCTACATCCGTGGGCGTAATCGTGGAAATGCCTTCAGTAACGGCTTTTTCAAAGTGAAGGGGCACGCCAAAGGCAATGGAACACAAAATAGTCAGCTTGTGCGCCGCGTCTATGCCTTCTACATCAAATGTCGGATCTGCTTCGGCATAGCCCAGGGCCTGCGCCTCCTTGAGCACATCGGCAAACACGCGGCCCTTGTCGCGCATTTCGGTGAGGATGAAATTGCTGGTGCCATTGATAATACCCGCCAGCCACTGGATGCGGTTGCCGGCCAGCCCTTCGCGAATGGCCTTGATGATGGCGATGCCGCCAGCAACGGCCGCCTCGAAAGCGACCACGACGCCCTGGTTTTCGGCTGCGGCAAAAATCTCGTTACCGTGAACAGCAATCAGCGCCTTGTTGGCGGTGACCACATGCTTGCCATTGGCGATGGCCTGCAATACCAGTTCCCGCGCCAGCGTATCGCCGCCGATCAGTTCCACCACGATGTCGATATCGGGATGATTGACGATATGGAATGGTTCTTCTGTGAGCTCTATATGTGAGGTATCACAGATCCTGGGTTTGGACATATTGCGCACCGACGCCATGCTGACCTGGATCTGCCGCCCTGCGCGCCGCTCGATTTCTTCCGCATTGCGCATCAGTACATTGGCGGTACCGCCGCCCACCGTCCCCAGCCCGAGTATGCCCACGTTTACCGGTTTCAAACTGCCGACTCCTGTGCGGGCGTTTCCAGCAGCCCGTCGTTTTTGATCATCTGTTTGATGGAGCGCACCGCCTGGCGGGTGCGGTGCTCGTTTTCGATCAGGCTGAAGCGCACATGGCTGTCGCCATATTCGCCGAAGCCAATGCCTGGCGACACCGCCACTTTCGCCTCCCGCAGCAATTTTTTGGAAAACTCCAGTGACCCCATCTCTGCATACGCCCCGGGTATTTTCGCCCACACGAACATGGTGGCTTTCGGGCGCTCCACCGGCCAGCCCGCAGCATTGAGTCCGTCACAGAGCACGTTACGCCGGCTCTGGTACATGTCACGTATTTCCCTGACACAATCCTGCGGTCCCTCCAGCGCCAGGATGGAGGCTACCTGGATGGGCGTAAACATGCCGTAATCCAGATAGGACTTGAGCCGCGTCAGGGCACCCACCAGGGCCGGGTTCCCTACCATGAAGCCTACCCGCCAGCCGGGCATGTTGTAACTCTTGGACAGGGAAAACGATTCCACGGCGATATCCTTTGCGCCGGGCACCTGCAATATGGACGGAGCAACATAGCCGTCAAACACAATATCGGCATAGGCCAGATCATGAACCACCCAGATGGAATGCTTGCGTGCTATGGCCACTACGCGCTCAAAAAAGTCCAGTTCGACACAATGGGTGGTCGGATTACCGGGGAAATTCAGCACCAGCATCTTTGGCTTGGGCCAGGAATCCTTGATCGCCCGCTCCAGTTCGTAAAAAAAATCGACGTCGTGATTGAGCGGCACATGGCGAATGTCGGCGCCGGCAATGATGAAGCCGTAGGGATGGATCGGGTAAGACGGGTTTGGCACCAGCACGGCATCGCCCGGCCCGACGGTCGCCAGCGCCAGATGCGCCAGCCCCTCTTTCGAACCAATGGTGACAATGGCCTCGGATTCCGGGTCGATAGCCACGCCGAAGCGGGCCCGGTACCAGTTGCTGATAGCCTTGCGCAGACGCGGTATGCCGCGCGACATGGAATAGCGATGCACCTGCGGTTTTTCTATGGTTTCGATGAGCTTTTTGCGGATGTGCTCGGGCGCGGGCTGGTCCGGGTTGCCCATGCCGAAGTCGATAATATCCTCGCCACGCTGGCGCGCTGCCGCCTTCAGTTCATTGACGATGTTGAACACATAGGGCGGTAGGCGCTTGATACGCGGAAACTGGTCGATCTCGGTCACAATTAGGCCTGAAGGCGCGCTGAAACGGGTTAAAGAAACTTGGCGAGACGGAACCATACTGTCGCCGTTATACTGTGTCAATTACTGGATGAATTCGTTACCGGAAAGGCTATGCAAATCAATCAGGAAATGGACGCCGGCATCAATCTGATCCGCTCCTATGAACCAGGCCGCATCGGCATCAACGAGACGTTTTTCAGTCGTCCGCTGATTGTCGCCAGCGACGTCCTGATCAGCGACTGGGCTATCGAAAACCCGGCAGCACTCAGGCAGGAGGATTTCAGCAAAATGGCGGCGCTGGAGCCGGCCATTGTGTTACTGGGAACCGGCCAGCAGCAGCGGTTCCCGGCGCCGGAGCTGCTGACCCCGCTGTTACATCGGCAAATCGGTCTGGAATGCATGACCACAAGAAACGCCTGTCATACCTATAATGTTCTGGTACATGAAGGCAGGCGCGTGGTTGCGGCTCTTTTTGTATAAAACGGAATGACTCAGCGCGACAGCATGTCGAAGGAATAACCGTTCTTTTCCAGCAACCCGCGTAGTTTCTGCAAGGCTTCCACCTGAATCTGGCGCACTCTCTCCCGGGTTACGCCGACTTCCCTGCCGACTTCTTCCAGCGTCTGGGTATCGCGGCCACGCAGGCCAAAGCGCCGCTCAATGACTTCCCGCTGCTTCTCGGTCAGGCTGTTGAGCCAGCTGTCGATATATTTGTCGACAATATCCGCCTGCAGAATGTCCGCCGGATCACTGGCCTTGTCATCGGCCACGGATTCCATCAGCGAACGATCGGGATCATGTTCGAAAGGCGTATCGAAAGAAGTCACGTTCTCGGTCAGATCGAGCATTTTTTTCACGTCTTCCAGCGGCACGTCGAGTTTTTCCGCGATTTCTCCGGCCGTTGGCTCGTGATCCAGTTGCTGGGTCAGTTCCCGCGCGGCACGATGATAAACGTTGATTTCCTTGAGCACATGCACGGGAAGGCGAATGGTGCGAGTCTGGTTCATCAACGCCCGTTCGATGGTCTGGCGAATCCACCAGGTGGCGTAGGTGGAAAACCGGAATCCGCGCTCCGGATCAAATTTCTCCACGGCACGGATCAGGCCGAGATTGCCTTCCTCGATCAGATCCAGTAGCGGCAGGCCGCGATTCAGGTAACGACGTGAAATCTTCACCACCAGTCGCAGATTGCTTTCTATCATCTGCCTTCTGGCATCCTCGTCGCCTTTTGCCACCAGCCGGCCGATGCGGATTTCGTCCTCCGCGGTCAGCAAGGGTGAGAAGCCAATCTGCTTCAGATAAATACGGGTTGCATCCGCCTGGGATAATTGATTACCGGAAACCGCCATGTCGCCCTGTTCAGCCCTCACACCTGGAAAAAGAATTATAACCGCTGTTGAAAAGATAGGATAGGCATTTAATATTCTTTATCATCAGTATATTACAGGTTTAATTTAGTGCAACACTTTAAGTGGATTAATAGGTTTGCCGTTTTTCCTGATTTCAAAATACAGATTAACCCGGCTGGCGTCGGTGCTACCCATTTTGGCAATGGTCTGGCCCTGTCGGATCACCTGCCCCTCTTTCACCAGAATGCGGTCATTGTGAGCATAGGCGCTGAGGTAGGTTTCGTTGTGTTTTATAATAACAAGCTTGCCAAGCCCGAGTATGCCCGAGCCCTGATAGACGACTTCACCGGCGGCGGCTGCCTTGACCGCCTGCCCGCGTTTTCCGTAGATGGCGACGCCATCCACGCCCTGCCTGCGAGAAACGACCCGTTTGTGCTTCCCCCTGGCGGGCCAGCGCCAGCGTTTCACCTTGCCCAGTAGCGGTTTTTCTGCTGCGGGTTCAAGCGCCGGCGCCGGCCTGCTGGCGGCTGCGGCAGGCGCGCTCGGGGTCTGCGGCAGAGCCTGCTGTTCGATAACGTCATCCTCCGGCTCAATCACGATAGGCGGCAGCGCAGCTTTTGTTTTCCTGGCCCTTGCTCCGGCAGGTGACAGCTTGATTGTTTGCCCGTATTTGATCAGATACGGCGGCTCGATGTGATTCCACCTGGCCAATTGCCTGTAGTCCCGGTGCGTTTGCCAGGCTATGCTGTACAGGGTATCCCCGGGCTTGACCATGTAGACGGGCGCCATTTCCTGGGGCTGGATGCTGGCGTGGTCACTGGAAGTGGCGCGGGTCTCCACCGGCGCCTGGGCTGTATGGAAAGAGCAGCTGGCCAAACCCGGCAAGCCGATGAAGAAAAACACTACTGACCTGTTCAATCCCATATTCTCAATGCCATATTTGATATCCGACTACGCCCAGCGCCAGCAGCACCACAACTCCCCAGCCAATCCGTTCGACATGGCGTTGCAGGCCGTCGGCCATTTTATCACCGCCGGCATAAACCAGCCCGGCCAGCAGAAAAAAACGCGCGCTTCTGCCGATGAACGAGGCACCGAGAAACGGCAAAAAGGCCATATTGACCAGACCGGCTGTAATCGTAAACAGCTTGTAGGGGATCGGCGAAAAACCGGCGACAAAAATGATCCAGACGCCGTAATCGACAAACAGTTTTTTCACGGTTTCCAGCCTGGCTTCAAGGTGATACAGGTGGACGATAGGCCGGGCCAGTTCCTCATACAGAAACATGCCTATCATATATCCCAGCGCCGCGCCGGCAATGGAAGCCAGCGTGGCCACCAGCGCGTAATGCCAGGCCTTGCGCCGATTCGCCAGCACCATCGGCGCCAGCATCACGTCCGGCGGCACCGGAAAAAACGACGCTTCCATGAAACTCAGCAGGCCCAGGTACCAGACCGCATGTTTGTGCGCAGCCCAACGCAGCACCGCTTCGTACAGTTTGCCGAACATGGTGGCTGCTACTGCCGGGAAGGAATCAGCGGAACGAAACGTACGGGCTCGATCAATCGCTGCGTAAACCCGTCCCCCGTGTTTCTGATAACGTACAGATTCTGCTCCTTGTCGCCGACTGGAATCAGCATTTTCCCTCCCGGGGCCAGTTGCTCAAGCAAGGCATAGGGCACTTCTGCGGGCGCTGCAGTGACGATAATGCCATCGTAAGGCTGGTGCTCGGGCCATCCCCGATAGCCGTCGCCATGCAGAAAGCGTACGTTGCCGACGTTTAGCTTGATCAACCGCGAGATAGCCGATTTGTACAGCGAGGCGATTCGCTCCACCGTAAATACCTGATCAAACAACTGACTGAGTATGGCAGTCTGGTAGCCCGAGCCGGTGCCAATCTCCAGCACCTTGCGAGTCTGGTTATCCCGGATCAGTTCCGAGGTCATCAGTGCCACGATATAGGGCTGGGAAATGGTCTGGGAATGGCCAATGGGCAGGGCGTCATCATCATAGGCGCGCCGCGCCAGCGCCTCATCAACGAAAAAGTGGCGCGGCACTTGGCCCATCACCGACAGCACCTTCTCGTTATCTATACCCTTTGCGCGCAACTGTTCGACCAGACGCTGTCGCGTTCTGGGCGAAGTCATCCCATTGGGAAAATCACGATAAGGCATGGATCGGTTACCGGGCCGCGCTTTCAAAAGAAGGCGCGATATTACCCCAGAAGGTGAACGAATTACACGGGGTTGGACGGTCTTCAGGCCCGACTATCCGCCCTGACCGGTGCAATGAGCTGACAGCGTTCGTGAACGGGCGTCGTTTACCCGCAGAACACCGTCATGGCATGGAAAAGCCACGCTCGACATCTGCTGATGAAAATGGTCGGGGCGAGAGGATTTGAACCTCCGACCACCGCAACCCCATTGCGGTGCGCTACCAGGCTGCGCTACGCCCCGATTTGAATCACTTTCGAACCAGCCTCCGAGGACTGATGGGCAAACAAAAAAAAGACCAACCCCGCTCCCGCAGGATTGGTCGCGCATTTGTAAATGGTTTCAGGCGTCGAGTAAAGAGGAAATTTCTTCCAGTTCGCCAATCAGCAACTTGATGGTCCTGGACCTTTTCTCCTGCTCTTTCTGCGTCTTTGCCGGCTGATTCGCTTCCATGTCCAGCTTGTTCTTGGCGCCGTTAATGGTAAAACCTTCTTTATACAGCAGATTTTTGATGTGACGAATCAGTTCAACATCGTGGCGCTGATAGTAGCGCCGGTTTCCGCGCCGTTTTACGGGAGATAGCTGGGGAAATTCCTGCTCCCAGTATCTGAGCACATGAGGCTTGACCTCACAAAGTTCGCTGACTTCACCTATGGTGAAATATCTTTTGCCCGGTATCGGTGGGAGATCTGAGCTGTCTCTTGGATCAAGCATCGCAACCTTCCTTTATCAGTTATCAATGGCGTTATTTTCAACTTCGCCTTTCAGCTTTTGGCTGGGGCGAAACGTAACGACCCTGCGCGCAGAAATGGGAATCTCTTCACCCGTTTTCGGGTTGCGCCCCGGCCGGGAATTCTTTTCCCGGACGATAAAATTCCCGAATCCAGAAAGCTTCACTGCTTCCCCCTGCGCCAGCCTCTGGCGCAAGGTGTCGAAAAACAGTTCGACGAACTCTTTCGCTTCGCGCTTGTTCAGCCCGAGCTCCTCAAACAAGGTTTCCGCCAGATCCGCTTTGGTAAGAGACATGCTCTTCACCTCTTATTTTCTGATTTCGGCACCAAAGCCTTTCTGCAGGGCAGATACAACCATATTCATCTGATCGTCAACTTCGGTATCGTTAAGAGTGCGCGAACTTGCCTGAAAGGTCAAGGAAAAGCCAAGACTTTTTCTATCAAAATCAACATTATTTCCGACATATACATCAAACAACTCAAGCTTGCTTAATAATTTACTTGAAGTTTGCAATATGCACCGGCGTACATCATCAAAACTGACGGCCCTGTCCACGACGACGGCCAGATCGCGATTGACGCTGGGAAACTGGGATAAACCGGAAAATGCCGCCACGGGTTTTTCCCTGACCTTGTCCGCCTCCAGTTCGAAAAGATAAACCGGGGATGGAAATCCCAGTGTTTTCTGCAGGGCCGGATGCAGTCGCCCCAGCTTGCCGACAGCTGCGTCCGCCACCCGCACTTCGGCGGCCTGCCCCGGATGCAGAGCGGGATGACGCAGCGGCAGAAACCTCACACCGGTTTTTCTGCCCAGTTCCAGCAGCGCCTCGACATGGCCTTTTATATCGTAGAAATCCATCTCGCGGTCGGCACCGTCCCAGCTGCGCGCAGTCAGTCGTCCGGTGGCCACGCCGGCAAGGGACGCAAACTGTCTGTATTGCCCGTTTTCCCGGGTAAAAACGTTGCCGGACTCAAATAATCTGACCGAGCTGTACTGGCGCTTGACATTGCGCGCCAGCGCGTCCAGCAGACCGGTCCACAAACTGGTGCGCATCACCGCCATGTCCGATGCAATGGGATTGGCCACTGCCACCGCCTCAACCCCCGGATTCAGCCGGTTTTGCGCCTTGCGATCGACAAAGCTGTAGGTGATTGCCTCGAAATAACCCGCATCGCACATGAAATGCCGGATACGCTGATCCGGCATACGCGCCTCTTTCTCTACCGAGATTCGCATCGGCCCATAGGCAATATGGGTAGGTATTTTTTCATAACCATGGATGCGGATAATCTCCTCTATAACGTCGCATTCGAGGAGCACATCCCGGCGCCATGACGGCGCGGTAACAAGCCAGCCGTTGTCTGTGTCTACTGCCGTGAACTGTAATCTGCGAAATATGTCCTGCACCACCTCTGGCGCCAGTTCCGAACCCAGAACTCTGGCCACCTCCCGATTAGATACACTTATTTTTCGTGTTGTTGGTAAATATTCTTCATGTTCTACATTAACTATTTTCCCGGCGCTGCCACCACAAATAGCCAGAATCAGGGCACTGGCACGCTGCAGGGCCCGGATCTGGCCGAACGGATCCACGCCACGCTCGAAACGATGGGAAGATTCGGTATGCAGTCCCATTTTGCGTGCCCTGCCGGCGATGGCGTCCGGCGTAAAATAGGCTGATTCCAGCACGATGTCGCGCGTATCCCGGCTGACTGCCGAACCATTACCCCCCAGAATACCGGCAACAGCCAGTATGTTGCTGTCATCCACGATCAGCAAGGTATCCGGGTCAATGGCGTACTCCTTGCCGTCGACACCTTCAAACGAGATTTTTTGGGTGGCCTTCTCAACCCGGACTGCGCCATTCAGCCGGGCCAGATCGAAGCCATGCATGGGCTGGCCCAGTTCCAGCTGCACATAGTTGGTCACATCGACCACGGCGTTGCCCACGCTGCGCATGCCGCCGCGATTCAAACGTTGCTTCATCCATTCCGGTATGGCCGCGCTGACATCGACATTTTTGATTATCCGGCTGCAATAACGCGGACAGGACTCCGGTGCGGGCACGGATACAGCAATAAAATCGCCGTTTTCCGGCGCCACGGCCTGGGTTTCTTCGGTTTTCAGCTCACAATCGGTAACAGCGGCCAGATCCCTGGCCACACCGAGGATACTGAGACAATCACCGCGATTGGGCGTCAAGTCAATGTCCATGACGGCATCAGGCAGATCAAGCGCCTGATTCAGGGGTGTGCCAGGCTGCAGTCGCGGATCCAGTTCCATGATGCCGCTGTGCTCGTCCGAAATACCCAGCTCCCGTTCCGAACACAGCATGCCGCAGGAGGCAACGCCCGCCAGATCCGCTTGCTCGATTTTCTTGCCGCCAGGCATAACGGCACCGGCCGGAGCGAATGCCGTCAGCAACCCTGCCCGGGCGTTGGGCGCGCCGCACACAAGCTGTTTTTCTTCACCATTACCGGTATTTACCTTACATACCTTAAGTCTTTCTTTAACTGGATGCGGCTTGATTTCAGTGATTTCCGCCACCACGATATGCTCATCCAGTGCCGGCAGCTCCACCACACTATCCACTTCCAGGCCTGCCATGGTGAGCTCATGGGCCAGAGCGTCCCGATCCAGTTCGGGGTTTGCGAACTGCCGCAACCAGTTTTCACTTACCAGCATGATTCATTTCCCCGGCAAACTAAAATTGAGACAAAAACTGCAAGTCGTTTTCGAAGAACAGACGCAGATCGTTTACCTTGTAGCGCAACATGGTCAGGCGCTCGACGCCAAGTCCGAAGGCAAAACCATTGTATTTTTCGCTATCGACGCCGGCATGCCGGAACACTTCTGGATGCACCATGCCGCAGCCTAACACCTCCAGCCAGCCGGTATGACCGCAAACACGGCAACCGGAGCCTTCGCACATGACGCAGGAAATATCCACCTCTGCCGAGGGCTCGGTAAACGGGAAAAACGACGGCCGGTAGCGGATATCCAGCGACATCTCGAAAAAAGCCTCGAGAAAACTGATCAAAACCCCTTTCAGATCGGCAAAGCTCACAGATTCATCCACCATCAGTCCCTCCACCTGATGAAACATCGGCGTATGTGTCAGGTCTGAATCATGCCGGTATACCCTGCCCGGCGCTATCACCCGCAGCGGTGGCTCGTTTTCCAGCATGTAACGAACCTGTACCGGCGACGTGTGGGTGCGCAACAAATGCGTATCATCAATATAGAAAGTGTCGTGCATGGCCCGCGCCGGATGATTGGCAGGAATATTCAGGGCCTCGAAATTATGGAAATCATCTTCGATTTCCGGTCCGGTGGCGGTGGTAAAGCCCATGGAACTGAAAATCGCCTGGATGCGCTCCATGGTCTGGGTCACCGGGTGCACCGAGGCTGGCGTAATCTTGCGCCCTGGCAGGGTAATATCCAGCGTTTCAGCTTTCAGTTGCTGTTCCAGGGCTTGCGCTTCCAGATCTGCCCGGCGCTCGCTGATCAGTGTCTGCAATGCCTGCCGTGCCTTGTTGACCTGCTGCCCGAAGCGCGGACGCTCATCGCCTTCCAGCTGACCCACCTTTTTCAGCATGAGACTGATACGTCCTTTTTTACCCAGATAGGCGACGCGAACCTGCTCCACCTCGGCCAGCGATGCGGCCTGGTCAAGATCCGAGATTGCATCCGCCATGGCGGCATCAATATCAGAAAATAAATTATTACTCACAATATGTTATCGACTATTTCTTATAAACTTCTTTAACTATTTTCAGAGCTTGTTAGCGCTGCCGCCAACCTTGCTTGCCGCCAATCTGCTGAAACAAAAAAGGGAAGACCGTTACCGGCTTCCCTCTTGCACAATCGGATTTGTCGCCGAACTCAGGCGAGCGCTGCCTTGGCCTTGTCTGCTATTACCGCAAACGCGTCCTTGTCATGCACGGCGATATCGGCAAGTACCTTGCGATCCAGAGCAATCTCGGCCTGTTTCAGGCCGTTCATGAGCCGGCTGTAACTGAGGCCATTGTCACGGGCGCCGGCATTGATACGAACAATCCATAATGCGCGAAACTGGCGCTTGCGCTGCTTGCGGTCACGATAGGCGTACTGACCGGCCTTGTCCACCGCCTGCCTGGCAACGCGATAGACATTCTTGCGCGCGCCGCGATAGCCTTTGGCCTGTTTCAGGACTTTCTTGTGACGGGCCTTGGCGGTCACTCCGCGTTTTACTCGAGGCATTTCTTCAGCTCCCTAGCTATAAGGCATCATGCGCTTCAGAGCCTGTTCATCGGCTTTCACCACGATGAGGCCCTTGCGCAAATGTCTTTTACGTTTGGTCGATTTCTTGGTCAGTATATGATTCAGGAAACCCTGACTGCGCTTGAAGCGCCCTTTCGCGGTGCGTTTGAAACGCTTGGCCGCGCCGCGATTTGTTTTCAGTTTAGGCATTTTATGCTCCGTATATTCTGTATTTGTCCGGGTTATCCGCCGGTTTTCTTGATCGGACTGATAACCATGGTCATTTGCCGCCCTTCCATTTTCGGAAACTGCTCGACGTTGCCATATTCTTCCAGGTCGGCCTGCACCCTTTTCAGCAAATCCAGGCCCAGTTCCTGATGAGCCATTTCCCGTCCCCGAAAGCGCAATGTCACCTTGGCCTTGTCACCCTTTTCGAGAAACTTTTTCAGGTTGCGCAACTTGATCTGATAATCATGTTCCTCGGTGCCCGGGCGAAACTTGATTTCCTTGATCGTAAACTGTTTCTGTTTTTTCCTTGCTGACTGTTTCTGTTTGGAATTTTCGTAACGAAATTTCCCGTAATCCATGATCTTGCAAACCGGCGGCTCGGCCGCGGGCGAGATCTCTACCAGTTCAAGACTCTGCTCCCTGGCGATGGCGAGGGCCTTTTCCACAGGCATGATGCCCACCTGCTCGCCATCAGCACCGATCAGCCTGACTTCAGGCGCGGTAATTTCTTCATTCAGTCTTGTCTTTTTCTTGACGGCGATAGCCTTTTACCTCTCAACGGGTTATACGGGCAACAGCGTCACCCACCAAGTCCATAAATTCATCCATTTTCATGGCGCCCAGGTCCTTACCTTCACGCGTACGAACGGACACCGTGCCGCTTTCTGCTTCACGATCTCCGACAACCAGCATATATGGGATGCGCTGCAACGTATGCTCGCGGATTTTAAGGCCGATTTTTTCGTTTCTCAAGTCGGAAATCACCCGTATACCGTGTTTTTTCAGACTATTTTCCACTTCCAGAGCATATTTGGCGTGTTTATCCGTAATACCCGCCACCACCACCTGCACCGGCGCCAGCCAGACCGGCAGTGAACCGGCGTGCTCTTCGATCAAAATACCGACAAATCGCTCGATGGAGCCCAGTATGGCCCGGTGCAGCATGACCGGCGTCTGTTTGCTGCCATCCTGGGCGATATAAGTCGCCCCCAGCCGCCCCGGCATGGAAAAATCCACCTGGATGGTGCCGCACTGCCAGACCCGGCCGATGCTGTCTTTCAGCGAAAACTCGATTTTTGGCCCGTAAAAAGCGCCCTCGCCCGGCTGTAACTGCCAGTCCAGGCCCTTGTTGTTGAGGGCGGTCTCCAGAGACTGTT
>JALXFQ010000242.1 GCA_027067235.1 Gammaproteobacteria bacterium | reverse complement strand
CGCCACGCCCGCCATCGCCGCCGTCGGGCCCGCCTTTGGGCATGTATTTCAGACGCAGGAAACTCATGGCACCGTTGCCGCCGTTGCCGGCGATAACATTGATTCTGGCTTCGTCTACAAATTTCATCGCGTGTTTGCGCCTCGGGAATGCGGCGATATTACAGGGAACAGGACTGCGCTGGAAACAAAAAGCCCCGCCCTGCCGGAGACAGGACGGGGCTTGGTTTTTCCGCGTAAACTGGCTTAAGCCGGAATGATACTGACCGTCTTGCGCTTCAGCGGCCCGCGGGTTTCAAAAACCACGGTGCCATCGGCTGTGGCGAACAGGGTATCATCGCCGCCGCGTTTGACATTGACGCCGGGGTGGAATTTCGTCCCGCGCTGGCGCACGATAATGTTGCCTGCCAGGACCTGCTCACCGCCGTAGCGCTTGATGCCAAGGCGTTTGGATTCCGAATCGCGGCCGTTTCTGGAGCTGCCGCCTGCTTTCTTGTGTGCCATTGTTCGTTACCTGTCTGAAAAGGTTCTATTTGCGGACGCCGCCGTCCAGTTCGTCCTGCAGTTTGTCCAGCGCTTCCCAGTCACCTTTGGCCGCCAGCGCAGCCTGCTCTGGCCAGGTCGTCGGATCGGCGCGATTGTACTGACTGCCCGCCTCCGTCAGCCATGTCTTGATCTGGTCAGCTTTGGTCGCAGCCAGATCGGCAAAAGAGCTGACGCCATGATCATTGAGGATGCCGTTGATTTTCGGACCGATGCCTTCGATTCTGGTCAGGTCGGTATCCTTCGGGGCTTTTTTTGCCGGCTGTTTTTTGGCGGTCGCTTTCTTTGCCGCAGGCTTCTTGCCGGCTGCTTTCTCGTCCGCCTGTTTCTTGTCGGCCTGTTTCTTGGGCGCAGCCTTTTTTGCCGCTGTCTTTTTTGTCGCAACAGCGCCCTTGCCAGCAATGCTGGTGATTTCCAGCTCGGTGTAATCCTGACGGTGACCCATCTGGGTGCGGGAGTGCTTGCGACGACGAATTTTCACGACCTTGATCTTGTCGCCACGACCGTGCGATTTTACCAGCGCCGATACACTGACGCCTTCCAGCAGGGGCGCGCCGATCCGGATATCCTTGTCATCGGACACCATCAACACCTGATCAAGCTCTATTGTCGAGCCCTCTTCCGCGGTGAGCTTCTCGACCTTCAGCTTGTCGCCAACCGCGACCCGGTACTGCTTCCCACCTGTTTTGATTACGGCGTACACACCCTACTCCTGCAATGACTGACCTTAAATAATGATTCGCTGAGCCAGGCGTACGAACCCGGTCTCCGAAAGGGCGCGTATTCTATCCATGCGATGGCCCAGGGTCAAACGCCAAAACGCACATTTGCAAGCGGTTGAAAAAGCCTGTTTCCCGGTGTCGGATTTCCGGGCGCTGAAAGACAGCGTATGAGCAATGCCCATAAGCCGTTGAAAATGAAGGAAACGGGAAATACCGGCAGGTGATATACGGCTTGCCAGGGCCGCGGTCAGCTTTTTTCATCACCCGCCCGGCAACAAAATTTATTGCAAATTTTCAGAAACATCGGCATTCTCGCGAACCCTGAGTTTGCAACGCATTCCATGTCTACAGCGCTACAAAAACAACTCCCAAGCGATGATGTCATCGGCCGCGTTCTGGCGCTCGTCGGCAATGACATGGAGTCGGTCAACCAGGAGATACGCAAGCGCCTGCATTCCGATGTTGTGCTCATCGACCAGATAAGCCACCATATCATCAACAGCGGTGGCAAGCGCCTGCGACCGCTGTTGCTGTTACTGTCCGCCGCCACATTTGGCTACCGTGGCGACAAGCACATCACTCTGGCGGCGATCATCGAGTTCATCCACAC
>JALXFQ010000241.1 GCA_027067235.1 Gammaproteobacteria bacterium | reverse complement strand
CGCATGGGTGTCGTCCCGGCATGGTTGGAGACGCCCTCGATCCGGTACTGCGTCCATGATATGCCCTGCACCCCCGTGACCGCGCCGACAGAGATTGATTCTTCTTCCAGGACCGGACCCTGCTCCACATGATATTCGATAAAGCAATGGACATCTGGATTCCCAACCGGCGCGTCTCCATCATAGCCAATGCGCGCCAGTTCATCGCCGACGCGCGCGCCATCAATACCAATTACACCAAGCGCATCAGCCAGAGGCAGTGACCCCTGATGCACGGCGCTGCCCATCATGTCGGGGGCAAAACGCGCACCCTCTTCATTGGTAAAAGCCCCAACGGCGATGGGGTGCCGCGTGGTCACATCCGCATCATTGAGTACGGCAATGGCTTCCAGCCCGGCGAGCACGCCGAGAGCGCCGTCATATTTACCCCCCGTCGCCACTGTATCGATATGTGAGCCGGTCATCACCGGGGGGAGGTCATCGGTTCCAGGCCGGATGCCGATAATATTTCCGATCCCATCGATGCTGACCTCCAGCCCCAACTCCCGCATCCAGCCGGTCACGACGTCTCGCGCAGCCTTGTCCTCATCGCTGAGTGCCAGACGGCACACGCCACCGCCATCGATGGCGCCGATTTGGGCCAGCTCCATGATCCGCCCCATCAGCCGCTCAAGATCGATACGTAAATTACTGTGTGTCATCTTTTCACGTTCCGGATTGGTGGATTACTGATGCAGGGCGCCCGACGATTCTCTCATAGATTTCCGGGTCGGTTGCGCCTTCGGTCCCGAACAGCAGGATACGGCTGTCATGCGTCAATCCAAGCGTTTCACGCGCTTCCTCATCGTCAGCCGCCGCGATTAACCCGGCAAGACCCGCCACGGCCGATTCACCGGCCACCAGCGGCGCATCGCCATATGCGCCATCCGCCAGCATGCGCATGCACGCCCTGGCCTCCATATCACCTATGGTCATGACCGCATCAGCGCCAGGCTTCAGGATTGTCCAGGCAAGAATTGAAACCTCGCCGCAGGCCAGACCGGCCATGACGGTTTCCAGGTCGCCGTGGACAGCAGTGGGGGTCCCGGTTTTGAAACTCTCCCACCAGCACGCGGCATTTTCAGGATCGCACAGAATTATGGTTGGGCGGTTCGAGTCATAGCGGCGCCAGAATTCACTAGCGACGGCGGCGGCCAGCCCGCCAACGCCGGTCTGGATAAAGATGTGGCTCGGAGGACCGTCATAGGGCGTTTGCTCGCCGGCTTCCGCAGCCATCACCGTATAGCCGGTCATGACGTCGCGCGGAATGTCCACATAGCCCTCGTAAGAGGTGTCGGAGACAACGAACCAGCCGTTTTTCTCAGCGGCCTCCTGCGCTTCTCTTACGCTGTCATCATAGTTTCCCGCTGTACGCACGACCCTGGCACCAAAAGCCTCGATCGCCTTTGCCCGTCCTTCGCTTACAGTCTCATGGATGAAGATAACGCAGTTGCAGCGGTAAGTTTGCGCGCCCCATGCGACGGAGCGCCCATGATTACCGTCCGTTGCGCAACACACTGTGAGACGCGAGACAATTTCAGCATGATCTCCAGCCAGGATGCTCTCGGTTGTGACCGTCGGGTCTGGTATGCGCCGGGCGACTTCCTGCGTCAGCAGCCGCGCCACGGCGTAGGCTCCGCCCAGCGCCTTGAAACTGCCGAGGTCAAAGCGTCCGGCCTCGTCTTTGTAATGGACTTCGCCAACTCCGATTTCTTTGGCCGTTCCGGAAAAAGCCACCAGCGGCGTTGCCTTGTATCCTGGCCAACGCGAAATGATCCGCCGTGCTTCCTTATGGGCCGCATCGTCAATCACTGCTGACTGAGCCGCTCCATAG
>JALXFQ010000240.1 GCA_027067235.1 Gammaproteobacteria bacterium | reverse complement strand
CGACGTTTCTCGGCCGGGAACTCGGGGTGCGCGGCACAGGACTCGATGCGCTGCTGGATCCAGCGCTTCTCCTCGGTCTCCGTGATGTGCATGTACTCCGATCCGATCGGACCGCAGTAGGTGGCCTCGAGCAGCGCGACGATCTGGCGCAGCGTGGCCTGCGCCGGCCCGACCAGCGAGCCGGTGTCGAACACCTGCTCCAGGTCGGCCTCGCTCAGGCCGTGATAGGCCAGCGAGAGCTCCGGCAGCTGCGGCAGCTCGCGCAGGCCCAGCGGGTCGATGCGCGCGCGCTGGTGTCCGCGGAAGCGGTAGGCGTTGATGAGCTGCAGCACGCGGACCTGCTTCTCGGCGCAGACGCCGGCACCGGGACCTGGTGGCGCGCCGCGTGCACGGGCCAGACGCCGGAAGCTCTCGCGGATTTCGGCGTGAGAGACGTCGGCCAGACCGTCGACGCGCGGCAGGCGGTCGAAGAACGCGCGCCAGTGCGCGGGCACGGCATCGGGGTCGTGGAGGTAGCGCTCGAACAACGCCTCGAGATAGGCGGCGTTGTGCCCGGCGAGCTGGGAGCTGTCCCACCAGGTCTGCAACGAACGTTCCCGGGTCATCTCGTCCATGCTGCCAAATCTTCACACTGACGGCTCGTTCGCCGCGGTTAGTCTACTTTGGCCGCCGCCAGCGGGCCAGGTTTCGGCTGGCGGCGGGCGTTGGATTCCCGGCGCAGCCCGAAACGCTGCAAGACCCGGGCCGGATAGCCGCGCAGAGGCGGCGGCGCGATGGAGGTGATAGCATGGGCGCATGGTGCCAGGTTCCACTCAGACCACTCCCGTACCGGCGGCCGGCGCCCGTGCCGCGCCGGATGCCCTGATGCTGCTCGCGCCCGGCTGCCCGCACTGCCCGCGCGTGCTGGAGGCCCTGACCCGGCTGCTCGAGCAGGGCGTGATCGGGCGTCTGGAGGCGGTCAACCTGGCCGCGCACCCGGAGCGGGCCCGCGAGCTGGGCGTGCGCAGCGTGCCCTGGGTGCGACTGGGGCCGTTCGAGCTCGAGGGCCTGCGCTCGGAGGCCGAGCTGCGCGAGTGGGCCACGCGCGCCGGCACCCGTGAGGGGCTGAGCGAGTACTTCGCCGAGCTGTTCGGCAGTGCGCGGTTGAACGAGGCGATCGAGCGGGTACGCAGCGACCCGAGCCAGTTCGAGGCCCTGCTGGACCTGCTCGAGGACCCGGAGACCGAGCTCCAGGCGCGCATCGGGCTCGGCGCACTGATCGAGCATCTCGCCGGCAGCGAGCTGCTGCGCGCACAGGTCCCGCGCCTCAAGCGCCTGCTTTGACGTGGCATGGACACCCTCGTCCATGCCCGCACACGGGCGAGGGCGCCCGTGCCACGCTTACTCCGGCTTTTTCAGGTTGTACTCCTCGCACAGCTGGTACAATTTGCCCTGATCAGACGCCAGCAGGTGTTTCATGATCTCGTCGCGACCGCTCCTGGTGGTAATCAGCTCTATCTCGTCCACTTCACGTCCCTCGCAGGCCAAGGCATATACTGCTTCCGTCACCACCTGGGGGGAGAGCCCGACCAATGCCAAGATAACGCGTTTCATCTAAGCTCCTCCACTGCTATCCGCCCATGACCGAAGGCGGTTTGTTTGCCAAGGCCCACTTCCTGGCAATAATTAAGCAAGGGGAGATATTGAGCCAGATCCGGCCCGGCGAAGATCACCTCTCCCACCATGCCGCCCATGGACATCCTGGTCCTTTGGCGGGCGCTGTAACGAGGACACTCCTGCCACCTGATCTGATCCCTCTCCGTGGTGACAAGAGAGGCCCTCTTTATCACCCCCCCGTAATCCATTTCAGGCTCGCCACTGCCATAGGCCTTTTC
>JALXFQ010000239.1 GCA_027067235.1 Gammaproteobacteria bacterium | reverse complement strand
AAAGAGGAATAAAAATGGCAAGAAAAAGTCTGTTGCTCGCATTGATGCTTCCTGCGCTGGTAAACGCCGATGCTACCTTGCAATATCAATCCCACGGATCTGATGGCGACTTGAATACCACGATGTACGTTAACGCGGAGCATCTGCGCATGGAAACGACCGGCGCCGAAAAGCCGGTGGTGATGCTGTACGATGCGACCACTGACGAAACCATTCTGCTGGATCAGGAAAAAAAGCAGTACGTCAGGATGGGACAGGTCATGCAGCAGGCGCAGGCAGCCAGCAGCATGATACAGAACATGATGAAAGATGTGCCACCGGAGCAACGCGCCATGATGTCGAAAATGATGGGCAAACTGGGTGGCATGATGAAGCAGCCACCGGCCAGACCGGCAGAGTCAGGGGCAACATTTCACAAGACCGGCAAAACGGACGTGGCCAACGGCGTTTCCTGCGAATGGGTGCAAAGCCAGACCGGGCAGAGTGAATTCTGTCTTGCCGATTATGACGATCTGGGGTTGTCGCGATCTGATGCCGAAACCCTGAAAAAATTCATGAAAAAAGGCCAGGCAATGGCCTCAGCCGCGAAGAATATGCTGGGCGGTCTGGTCAGGACAGGACAGATGTTTGACGGCAGTATCGACGGCGTGCCGGTGATCATGCACCAAGCGTCAGGCCGGAACATGAAGCTGGTGACGAAGAAGTCCGGCGCGGCGCCGGCCGGCGGGTTCGCTATTCCGGCGGGTTATTCGGCGATGAAAATGTCGGATATCTCACGGCGATAGGCGCAACCGCAGGGCCGCGCGATACAGCGTATTCGTCCGTCTGTTACAGCCCCTCGATGGATACCGCTTCCAGCACGGTTTTGGGTTTTCCGGCTTTTACCTTGACCAGTTTTACTGGCGCAAGGTCCTTGTCGTAGGCCAGCCAGATGGTCACGCGGTTGAGTTTGTCGGAATGCAGCGCGTCGCGTTCGATGACCATGCATCTGAACTTGCCGGCCTTGGTGCTGATGGTCTGGTCTTTTGCCTGGCGATAGGTGTAACCGGCGGTGTGGCGGCCGTCATTGACATACAGCTTGCTGTTGTTGACATTGGTTTCGCTGCCGGCTTTGGGCATGAAAGAGAAGAACACCGAGCCTGCGTCAAGCAGCTGACCGCCGGGCATGGGTTCGGTTTTTCCGTTTTTGTATTTCAGCATTTTCTGCTTCCAGTCAAACACGACCTTGCGGTCGTAGCCGCCTTTGGCGTTCTGCTTGACGCGGTATTCCAGCGGCCGGATGTTGCCGTTCTCCACTCGAAAAGATGCATCTTCGGTAATATCGGCCTTGCCGCCCAGCATCATTTTCGCCAGGCCGCTGGGCTCGGTGCTGGAGTGCAGGGCATAGCTGCCGTCGCCGGTTTTTTTGATGTGCTTGACCAGATGCCCCGCGTTCAGCCCGGCGAAGGAAAAGGCATATTTGACTGTGAAATCGTCCGGCATGGCCCCGGCCACGGCGGCCAGCGGGTTCAGTAAGATGATCAGCGCGGCAGAGCCGAGCAGTGTTTTGAGTTTTACGGGCATGGCTTATTCCATCGTCGGTTTTGGCGTTTTTTTCCCTTCGGCGATCCATTTCACCGCGGCGGGATAGATTTTGTGTTCCTGTTCCAGCACACGGGCGGCCAGGGTTTCTTCGGTATCGGATGCCAGCACCGGCACGCGGGCCTGAATGATGATTTCGCCGGAATCCACTTCTTCTTCCACAAAGTGGACAGTGGCGCCGTGCTCTTGTTCCCCGGCGTCAATGGCGCGCTGGTGTGTGTTCAGGCCGGGGAATCTGGGCAGCAGGGAAGGGTGGATGTTGATCAGCCGCCCCCGATAATGGCGTACGAATTCGCCGCTGAGTATGCGCATGAAGCCCGCCAGCACCACCAGGCCGGGCTGGTAGCTGTCGATGACACGCAGCATTTCGCGGTCGAAGCTGGCGCGGTCCGGGAAGGCCTGATGCTCGATGACGTGGGTGGCAATGCCCGCCTGCCTGGCATAGTCCAGACCAGCGGCATCGGCTTTGTTGCTGATGACCGCAACGATGTCAGCGGGAATGCGCTGTTCGGCAATGGCCTGGTGTATGGCGATAAAATTCGAGCCGCGCCCGGAAATGAGGACGACAACTCTCAGGCGGTCAGTTGATGACAACGCGCGTGTCCCGATGATCCGTGCCGATGGTGCCCATGACGAAAGCCGTCACGCCCTGTTCTTTCAGCAAGTCCAGGGCAGCGTCCCGCTGCTCGGCGGCGACGACTATCGCCATACCCACGCCGCAGTTGAAGGTGCGGTACATTTCGGCGTCCGCCACGTTACCGTGTTCCTGCAACCAGTGGAAAATGGCCGGACGCTGCCAGGTGGTGCTGTCGATATCGGCAGTGAGACCGTCGGGCAGCACGCGCACCAGATTGCCGGGCAGACCGCCGCCGGTGATATGCGCCATGGCGTGAACGTCCACCTGCGCCAGCAGCGCCAGCACCGGTTTGACGTAAATGATGGTGGGCGCAATCAGCGCTTCGCCCAGTGTGGTATTGCCAAACGGGTCGCTCCAGTTGGCGCCGCTGACTTCGACAATTTTGCGCACCAGCGAGTAGCCGTTGGAATGCGGGCCGCTGGAAGCCAGGCCGATGATGACATCGCCCTCGCTGACCTTGCTGCCGTCGATGGCCCGGTCCTTTTCCACGATACCGACGCCAAAACCCGCCAGATCGTATTCGCCGTCGCCGTACATGTCGGGCATTTCCGCCGTCTCGCCGCCCACCAGCGACGCGCCGGCCTGAATGCAGCCCTCGGCGATGCCGGAGACGACCTGCGCGGCTTTTTCCGGGTCCAGTCGGCCAGTGGCGAAATAGTCGAGAAAATACAAAGGCTCCGCGCCCGCCACCAGTATGTCGTTGACGCACATGGCCACCAGATCGATGCCGATGGTGTCGTGCTTGTCCATGTCGAAAGCCAGCTTGAGCTTGGTGCCGACGCCGTCGGTGCCGGAAACCAGCACGGGCTTGCGGTAGCGATCCAGCGGGATTTCAAACAGGGCGCCGAAGCCGCCGATGCCACCCAGCCATTCCGGCCGCGCGGTTTTCTTCACCAGCGGTTTGATGCGTTCTACCAGTTCATCGCCAGCATCGATATCGACGCCGGCGTCCCTGTAAGTCAACGAAGCTTTGTTTGCCAAATGGGCGGTCCGGTGCATGGGAAAGGCAGCTATTGTAACCGCTCGGCCGGTGTCTTCAAAACTTCTTGTGATTGGCGCCGCGGCATGTAAATTTCCGGGCAAAGCTGGCAAACTGGCCGACTTATGGAAAATCAAAAACACATCTACTTGCTGCTGTTGCTGGCGGGGCTGGGCTGGCTGATCTATCTGCTGGCGCCGATACTGACGCCGTTCATGGTGGCGGCCATACTGGCCTATATATTCGACCCGGTTGTGGATCGTTTCGAGGACAAAAAACTGCCCCGCATTCTGGGTGTGATCGTCGTTTTCGTGGTCATGACCCTGATTTTTCTCGGCATTGTGCTGGTGCTGGCGCCTTTCCTCGAAGCCCGTCTGACCAGTTTTGCGCACAAGCTGCCGGGCTATGTGGATACGCTGGAGGCGACGGTTCTGCCCTGGTTGCAGAACACATTCGGCATCCAGGCGGACAGTCTCGATTTTGGCGCGGTGAAGAAAATCATCGCCCGCAACTGGCAGGATGTGGGAGGCTGGCTGGGTCATCTGGTGCGCTATGTCTCCAGTTCCGGCGCTACTCTGGCCCTGTGGGCAGCGAATCTGGCGCTGGTGCCGGTGGTGACTTTCTATCTGCTGCGCGACTGGGACGATATTGTCGCCCGCGTTTACCGCATGATACCGAAACGCTACCAGGCCACGTCGGCCAGGCTGGGCAGGGAAGTCAACGACGTGCTGGCCAGTTTTCTGCGCGGACAACTGACTGTCATGCTGGCGCTGGCCATCATCTATTCCACCGGTCTGGCGCTGGTGGGGCTGGATCTGGCCCTGCCCATCGGCCTGTTGGCGGGGCTGGTCAGTTTTGTGCCCTACCTGGGGTTTATCGTCGGCATCGTCGCCGCCACGCTGGCCGGGGCGCTGGAATTTCAGGCTTTCCTGCCGGTGCTGTGGATCTGGGCGGTGTTTGCCATTGGCCAGGCCCTGGAGGGTATGGTGCTGACGCCGCTGCTGGTGGGCGACAAGATCGGCCTGCATCCCGTGGGCGTGATTTTTGCGGTGATGGCGGGCGGTCAGTTGTTCGGCTTTTTCGGCGTTTTGCTGGGCCTGCCGGTGGCGGCGGCGATCAACGTGTTGCTGCGCCACTTTGCCGCCGGTTATCAGGAAAGCAAGTATTACCATACATGAATCAGCTACCGCTGGATGTGCGCCTGAAGCAGAGCGCCACTTTCGAGACTTTCTTTACCGCCAGCCACAACGAGGCGGTGCATGTGCTGAAACAGGCCCTGGACGACGGCCCGCAGCGTATCCATTTATGGGCGCCGCCTGCTTGCGGCAAGACCCACCTGCTGCAGGCCGCCTGTCATCGGGCCCGTTCGCGTGGCGAAAGCGCCCAGTATGTCGATCTGGATGTGTGGGCCCTGCACAAACCGCAGGTGCTGGGCGAGCTGGACCAGATGGATTACCTGTGCCTGGATAATATCGAGCGCATTGCCGGTCAGCGAAACTGGGAGCAGGCGGTTTTTCATCTGGCCGATCGCCTCAGGTCAGGCGGGCACAGCTTGCTGGTCAGCGCCGCTGCCCGGCCTGATGCCTGCGGGCTGGTCATGCCGGAACTGGTTTCGCGCCTGGGTAATGGCCTGGTGCTGGAGCTCAGGCCCCTGAGCGACCCCGACAAGATGCGCGCCCTGGCTCTGCTGGCCCGTCAGCGGGGTCTTGATCTGCCCGGGAAGGTGGCCGAATATCTGGTGCAGCGCCGCGGCGGCGATCCCGCCCGGCTGTTTGCCCTGCTCGACGAGCTGGATCGCAGCTCGCTGGCGGTGAAACGAAAAATCAGCCTGAAAATGGCAAAAGATCTAGTCGAATTGTAGCGCCAGCTGCGCCAGCCGCTTTCCCTGCGCCATGCACAGGCGCTTTTCCTCATCGGTCAACGGCAGATCGCCTTTGGCGCCGGAGACATGGCTGGCGCCGTAGGGCGTACCGCCGCTGCGGGTGGCGGTGAGATCAGCTTCGCTGTAGGGAATGCCCGCGATGACCATGCCGTGATGCAGCAGCGGCAGCATCATGGACAGCAGCGTACTCTCCTGACCACCGTGCAGACTGGCGGTGGAGGTAAAAACGCCGGCTGGTTTGCCGATCAGTTCGCCGCTGAGCCATTGCGGCGTGGTGGTTTCCAGGAAATATTTCAGCGAGGCCGCCATATTGCCGAAGCGGGTGGGGCTGCCCAGCGCCAGAGCCGAGCAGCCGGTCAGATCCTCGACGGCGACAAACGGCGGGCCGTCGGCCGGAACGTCGGGTCGGACGG
>JALXFQ010000238.1 GCA_027067235.1 Gammaproteobacteria bacterium | reverse complement strand
CTGGGCGGAAACATGGGGTCCACATAGACCACATCGGCCTGCTCGCATTGCGGCAACAGTTCAATGGCATCGCCCTGTTTCAGAACCAGCCGCCGGCGGATGGCATCACTGCAGGCATGGGCCGGGTCGAGATTGTCCAGCAAATCCCGCACCAGTTTCACCAGCAGCGGCGAGCGCTCCAGAGCGGTGACCCGGTAACCCAGGCATGCCATGAACATGGCGTCCTGCGCCAGACCGGCGCTGGCGTCGATAACGCTGTCGGCCGCGCCCAGCGCCCTGGCCAGCGGTTGTTTACGCGACAGATCACGACTGTGGGGCCGGCAATCAATGGCTGGCGCCTGAACGCATATATCCATGCTTTTACCGCCCGTAACCAGCCGCGCAGTGAGCCGGCCATCGATGCGTAGTAACGCGACTTCGGGCATGCGCAGCCAGCTCCACCGGCGTCAATACAGAAAACAGCTGACCGCGTGCCCGTTCGGCGCGCGCTTGGTGGGCGGATGTTTTTTTGAACAGATGTCCATGGCCCTGGGACACCGCGGATGAAAATAGCAACCGCCGGGCGGATTGGCTGGCGACGGCATATCACCTTCCAGCCGGATGACTTCGCGCCCGGAGTCCTGCTCAATCTCGGGGACAGCCGACAGCAACGCCCGGGTATAGGGGTGCAGCGGCGTGCGTAAAATCTGTTCGGCAGTGCCGTATTCAACTATCACGCCCAGATACATGACCGCTATGTCATGGGCCAGATAGGCCACCGCCGAGATATTGTGGGTAATGAACAGATAGGACAGATTCAGATGATCCTGCAGGTCTTTCAGCAAGTTCAGTATCTGCGCCTGCACCGACACATCCAGCGCGCTGGTGGGCTCGTCGCAGACGATCAGCTTGGGGTCCACCGCCAGCGCCCGGGCAATGGCGATGCGCTGGCGCTGGCCGCCGGAAAACTCGTGGGGATAGCGATTCACGTGCGCGCCACGCAGCCCGACCTGCCTGAGCAATGCCCGCACCCGTTGCAGGCGTTCGGCACGGTTGCGGCCGATGTTCTGCGCCAGCATGCCTTCCATGATGATCTCGCCCACCATCATGCGCGAGTTCATGGACGAAAACGGGTCCTGGAAAATGAACTGCAAATCGGTGCGCAGCGGCCGCATCTGGGCAGCGCTGAGCCGGGTCAGATCCCGGCCCTGGTATTCCACCTTGCCGCTGCTAGGCCGGATCAGCTGCAGAATGCTTTTGCCCACCGTGGTCTTGCCGCAGCCGGACTCACCCACCAGGGCAACGGTTGCCGCCCGGGGAATGGACAGGCTGACGCCATCCACGGCCTTGACATAACCCGCGATACGGCGAAACAGGCCTTTTCTGATGGGGAAATGGACTTTCAGGTGCGTCACTTCCAGCAATGGCTCTGACCTGACCGGTTCGCTCTGTTCCCGCGCCGCCCGGACTTCCATACCCTGCCTGCGCAAATCGGCAAATGCCGACTCCCTGATGAACTGATACAAATGACAGCGCACGGACTGGGCATCGTTCAGTACGAGCATCTGCGGCGGTTTTTCCCGACACAGTTCCCAGGCAGCAGGACAACGCTCGGCAAAACGGCAACCGCCGAACAGCGTATTCAGCGGCGGCACCGAACCCTTGATGGTATCCAGCCGCTGGCCGCGCTTTTCCAGCGAAGGCAGAGACTGGAACAGCTTGGCGCTGTAGGGGTGGCGCGGCGAACGGAAAAAGGCCCGGGCATCGCCCTGCTCCACCAGCTGACCGGCATACATGACCGCCACCCGGTCCGCCATTTGCGAAACCACGCCCAGGTCATGGGTAATCAGCATGATCGCCATGCCGGTCTCCTTTTGCAGCTTTTTGAGCAGATCCAGC
>JALXFQ010000237.1 GCA_027067235.1 Gammaproteobacteria bacterium | reverse complement strand
GGGCTGGCCGCAAGACCGCAGCGCCCGCGCCGTGGCGCGCTCCATCAGCGCCGAAATGCATTCCAGCTTTCCCAGTGTACGCAGTGAAATGCCCATGAACTGCCGCAAGTCGTTCGACAACTTCGTGCCATCTGAACAGGCTCAACGCGAAATTCGCCGCATCCGCTCGCTGTGGCGCCAGTGCCGCGCCCGCTACGGCGCAGGCGGGCAGTGGCTGTTCGGCAGATACTCCATCGCCGACGCCATGTTTGCCCCTGTCGTGTTGCGTTTTCACGGCTATGGCGTGGCGTTGTCCGGCGCTGATGCCGAATATGTGCAAAGCGTGCTGAATCAGCCGTGTATTCAGGACTGGATCGAAGCCGGGCGGCGCGAGACGGAGGTGATCGAGGCGGATGAGGTTTAGCTTTGAAATCCGGCAAGATACTGAAAAATGAAATATCAGCACTGGAGGAAAAGCTGCTTTCGCAAGAAACGCGACGATCAGCGGAGGCCCTCGGCAAGCTGCTGGCAGACGATTTCGTGGAGATCGGAAAATCCGGCCGTAAATATCAACGAACGGAATTGATCGAGCTGCTGGTTAACGAAGATGCGCCGCCACCGGTGGTGATAACGGAATTTGATGTTGCCATCCTGGCTGAAGATCTGGTTCTGGCGACGTATAAAACTGTCAATGGGAAAACGGGCGTTATCTCTGTGCGCAGCTCGATATGGCATAAGCGTGCGCTCCATGGCTGGCGGATGCGCTTCCATCAGGCTACCGAGATGGTTTCCGGCAAAGGCATCTCCTGACCGGGATACCGCAAAAAGGCCAGTTTTAACGGGGTTTGCGGTTCAGCCGCCCGGGTCGCAGGCAACAGGTCTTTTGTCCACTGGTTTCCTCCTTGCACGTTAAGAAGCAGGGCCGTGGCTGATTTGAAAAATCTGGTCGGGACGCGGTTTATGTACAAAAATTGATCTGACGCAGGGGTATCTTTCGTAGCTTGGGTTACACTCGGACCCATGAAAGCTCTTGTTGCAGATATCGGTGGCACCAACACCCGTTTTGCGCTGGTGGACGGTGCAAGCGCAGAGCTGTTGGTCGAGCGCCATTATCTGATTGCTGATTTTCCTGCCATCGAAGCCGCGCTGGAGACTTTCCTTGGCGATGCTGGCGTTCGTGGCAGCGCGCTGAAGCGGCTGGTGCTGGCCTTGCCGGGGCCGGTGAAGGGCGCGAACGAGGTCAGGCTCACCAATGCAGACTGGCGTGTCAATATGGCCAGTCTGCAAAAGATGTTTCCGGCGGCGCGGATTGATTTCATCAACGATTTCGAAGCGGCGGCGCTGGGTGTGCTGTCGGTAGAATCGCAGGACATGGTGGAGCTGAACCCCGGCCGGCGACGCATGAACCGGGGCGATATAGCCGTAGTGCTGGGCGCCGGCACCGGGCTTGGCACCGCCTTGCTGCAGTGCTGCGAGGATGGCAGCTACCGCACCTTGTCGACGGAAGCCGGGCATATGGACTTTGCGCCGGCCGACGCGCAGCAGGCCGAGTTGTTGCTGTGGCTGGCGCAGCGCTTCGGTCATGTTTCCTGGGAGCGTCTGGTGTCCGGCCAGGGCCTGGTCGAGCTGTACCGTTTCCACGCTGGAGAAGATCAGCGCCAGGCGCCGGACGCGCGCCAGGTCAACCGGCTGGCGACAGAACAGAAAGACTCGGCGGCGCTGCAGGCAGTGAATACGTTTGTGCGCATTTTTGCCGCCTATGCGGGCAATCTGGCGCTGGCCTTCAAACCGGCTGGCGGCCTCTATCTGGTCGGCGGCATGACGTTGAAAATGGTTCACTGGTTTGATCGGGAGCTGTTCAATTCGGTCTACGCGGACAAGGGCCGCATGAGCCATCTGGCGAGCAGCTTTGCGGTCTCGCTGGTCAATAACGAAGGCACGGGGTTGCTGGGCGCGGCGCGCCATGCGGTCTCAAACAGGCAACAGGAGGACGCGGCATGATAGACAGCCACGAAGTGGATCAGCCGAATCATTACAAATATTACGTCAATACCAAAATCGCAACCGAGCTGACGCGCAAGACCCTGGTGCTGATTCTGGCCGGCGGCGAAGGCTCGCGCCTGATGGACCTGACCCGCTGGCGGGCCAAGCCGGCGGTACCATTTGGTGGTAAATACCGCATTATCGATTTTGCCCTGTCCAACTGCATCAACTCCGGTTTGCGGCGCATTGGCGTGCTGACCCAGTACAAGTCCCATTCGCTGATTCGGCATCTGCAGCGCGCCTGGAGCTTCATGCGCGCCGAAATTGGCGAATTCGTGGAAATACTGCCAGCCCAGCAGCGCGTATCCAAGGAATGGTACAAGGGCACTGCCGACGCCATATTCCAGAACATCGATATCATGCACCGGCATGCGCCGGATCATGTGATTATTCTCGGCGGCGACCATATCTACACCATGGACTATTCCAAAATGCTGGTGGCGCACGCCCGTTCCGGCGCCGATGTTACCGTGGGCTGCATCGAAGTGCCGGTGGACGAAGCCAGAGAGTTCGGCGTGATGTCCGTGGACGACAAGTACCAGATCACCAGGTTTACCGAAAAGCCGGCCCAGCCCGATGCCATGCCGGGCAAGAAGGGCGTGTCGCTGGCGTCCATGGGTATTTACATTTTTTCCACGCATTATCTCTACTCCGCCATCATTCTGGACGCGGAAAACCCCGCTTCTTCCCACGATTTCGGGCGCGACATCATTCCCAAGATCATTCGCGACGGGCACAAGGCCTTTGCCTATCCGTTTGTCGACGATGATGGCAGGCCTGCCTACTGGCGAGACGTGGGTTCGCTGGATTCCTACTGGCGGGCAAACATGGAGCTTTGCGCATTGAGCCCCGAACTGAACCTGTATAACCGCAACTGGCCGATCTGGACCTACCAGACACAGCATCCGCCGGCCAAGTTCACGTTTGACGATCCGGACTGTCGTGGCGAGGCCATCGACTCGCTGGTATCGGGCGGTTGTATCCTCACCGGTTCGCGGGTGAAGCGCTCGGTGATCTTTTTCGCCTGCCAGATCGAAAAATACAGCAGCGTCAAGGACAGCGTGATACTGCCCAAGGTCTATATCGGCAGGAATTGCCGCATCAATCGGGTTATCATCGACAAGGGCGCGTATATCGCGGATGGCACAGTGATCGGCGAAGACCCGGTGGAGGACGCCAGGAAATTTCATGTGACGCCCAGCGGGGTGGTGCTGGTGACGCCGCAGATGCTGGGGCAGAACCTGTTTCTGGCGCCTGACCAGACGCCCGAGGATCTGGCTGACCAGGCCTAGTCGGCGCGCCCGCCCGCGGGCTGCCGGACACACCATAACGGATGCAACATGTCTAAATCGCTGAATATCGTACTCTGCTGGCATATGCACCAGCCCTATTATCGCGACGGGCTGGACGGCGACTATCAGTTGCCCTGGGTCTATCTCCATGGCATCAAGGACTATGCTGACATGGCGGCCCATCTGGAGCGCTATCCGGAAGTGCATGCTGTGGTCAATTTTGTGCCCATACTGCTGGAGCAGCTGGACGACTACGCCGGGCGATTGCAACGCTTTCTGGAGCATGGCGATCGTATCGGTGACAGCCTGCTGGACTACCTTGCGGGCAGCCGGCCGGTGCCGGAAGATCGTGAGGGGCGCATACAGCTGGTGAAGGATTGCCGGCGGGTGAATCTGGCCAAAATGGTGCAGCCCTACCCGGCTTTCCGGGCGTTGAGCGCCGTGTTTGACGGCATACACGACGAGGGCGGCAGGGAATCCCACGATTTCTGTCTGGATTATCTGAACGAACAGTTTTTCGTCGATCTGCTGGTCTGGTACCACCTCGCCTGGATGGGTTATTCACTGCGCCAGAGGCACGATGTGCGCGACCTGATGGACAAGGCCAGCCATTTTACCCGGGGCGACCGGCGCCGCATCATCAGCATCATACAGGAAACCCTGGGCGGCCTGATTCCCCGCTACCGCGCGCTGAAGGAAAAAGGCCAGATTGAACTGTCCATGACGCCCTGGGGCCATCCGATCATTCCGCTGCTGAACAATCTTGGCAATATGCGCGATACCCAGCCCGGCGAGCCCATGCCGAACAATCCGGCCTACCCCGGTGGCGTGCAGCGCTCACGCTGGCATCTGCGCAAGGGGCTGGAAGTGTTCGAACACTATTTCGGCTGCAGGCCGCAGGGTGTGTGGCTGTCCGAGGGCGCCATCAGCAGCGATGCCGTGGCGTTGCTGGAAGAACTGGATATCGAGTGGACCGCCTCGGGCGAAGCCGTGTGGCGGCATTCCTGTCATATCTCCCAGTGCGATCCGGCCGAGATGGATTGCCGCAAGGCGCTGTTTCTGCCTTACCGGCTGCAGGATTTTTCGCGGCCGCGCATATTCTTCCGTGATGACGGGCTGTCGGACCTGATCGGTTTCGAATACCGCACCTGGCATGCGGACGATGCTGTGGCCAATCTGATGCACAACCTGGAAAATGTGCAAAGCTTTCTTGGCGAGGAAGCGGATCGCTATGTGGTGTCCATTATCATGGATGGCGAAAACGCCTGGGAATACTACCCCGAGAACGGACATTTCTTTCTCGATTCGCTGTATAAAAATCTTTCCCGCCATCCGGCGCTGAAAACCCGCCGTTTTGCCGGTCTCGACCATGGAATTCGCGAGGAAAGGCTGAATGCGCTGGTGTCCGGCTCCTGGGTTTACGGCTCTTTCTCCACCTGGATCGGCAGCCCCGACAAGAATCACGCCTGGGACATGCTGATCGAGGCCAAGATGGCGTATGACGAAGTGATGGCCTCGGGTCGGCTGGAGCCATCGCAAGCAGAACTGGTGGAACGGCAACTGGGCATCTGCGAGAGCTCGGACTGGTTCTGGTGGTTTGGCGACTACAATGCGGCGGACAGCGTCAATGATTTCGACCGTCTGTTTCGATTGCAGCTGAAAAACCTGTATGAACTGCTGGGACTGGTGCCTCCGCCCAGTCTCGATCATCCGGTATCCCTGGGCAGCGCCACCGCGTCCGATAACGGCGCGATGAGGCGCAACACTTGAACGGCGCAATAAAAGCGAATACTCACTTGCTTGCCAGGCGCAGCGCTGGCGCGCTGCTGCATCCTACTTCGCTACCCTCACATACGCTGGACGATGTGCCCGAGTGGTTTGACTTTCTGGATCGCGCCGGGCTTCGGGTCTGGCAGATGCTGCCACTGGGGATCCCCGAGGGCGGGCTGTCGCCGTATCAGTGCGAATCGGCTTTTGCCGTCAATCCATCGCTGATGGCGCGTTTTCCGGACATGCCCGACTGGGATGACCCGGGCTTCAGCCGGTTCTGTCGGGAACAGTCATTCTGGCTGGATGATTTTGCCCTGTTTCGCATACTGAAGCGGCGTTTTCAGGAAGCGCCCTGGTTCGACTGGCCCGCTGAATACAAGTACCGGCAAGCGGACGCCCTGGCCCGGCTGCGCTTCGAGATGGCCGGGGAATATCGCCATCTGT
>JALXFQ010000236.1 GCA_027067235.1 Gammaproteobacteria bacterium | reverse complement strand
TATGGACAGTTTCCGCGAAGGCGACATACTGCTCACCGACATGACCGATCCCGACTGGGAGCCGATCATGAAAAAGGCCTCCGCCATCATCACCAATCGCGGCGGACGCACCTGTCATGCCGCCATCATAGCGCGTGAGCTGGGGGTGCCGGCGGTGGTCGGTTGCGGCGACGCCACGGAAACCGTTGCTGATGGCTGCGAGGCCACCGTATCCTGCGCCGAGGGCGACACCGGCCTGGTCTATGCCGGCAAGCTGGCTTTCAGCCATGACCGCCAGTCGCTGGATGCCATGCCCGACATTCCGGTGAAAATCATGATGAATGTGGGCAACCCGGATCGCGCTTTTGATTTCGCCCAGCTGCCCAATGCCGGGGTCGGCCTGGCGCGGCTGGAATTCATCATCAACAACATGATCGGCATTCACCCCAAAGCGCTGCTGCATCCGCAGCAGCAAAGCGCCGAGGTGCGGGACGTCATCGAACACAGAAGCGCCGCCTACGGCAGTCCGGTGGAGTATTATGTCAGCCGCATCGCCGAGGGGGTGGCGACCATCGCCGCTGCTTTTGCGCCGTCGCCGGTCATCGTGCGCATGTCCGATTTCAAATCCAACGAATACGCCAACCTCATCGGCGGTGAAATGTACGAGCCGCATGAAGAAAACCCCATGATCGGCTTTCGCGGCGCGGCGCGCTATGTGTCCGACGATTTCCGCGACTGTTTCGAGCTCGAATGCCGGGCCATGAAACGGGTGCGCGACGACATGGGGCTGACCAATGTGGAACTGATGATCCCTTTCGTCAGAACGCCGCAGCAGGCGCGGCAGGTTGTCGAGCTGCTGCAAGCCAACGGCCTGCAGCGCGGCCGCAACGGTCTGCGCCTGATCATGATGTGCGAACTGCCTTCCAACGCCGTCATCGCCGACGAGTTTCTGACGTATTTCGACGGCTTTTCCATCGGCTCCAACGACATGACCCAGCTGGCTCTGGGGCTGGACCGGGATTCCTCGCTGGTGGCGGAGCTTTTCGACGAGCGCAACCCGGCGGTGCTGGCCCTGCTGGAGCTGGCCATCAGCGCCTGCCGGGCGCAGGACAAATATATCGGCATCTGCGGGCAGGGACCCTCGGACTACCCGGAGCTGGCGGTGTGGCTGCTGGAGCGGGGCATCAGCAGCATATCGCTGAACCCCGATACCGTGGTGGATACCTGGCTGCACCTGTCCCGCAGCGCCGGCAAATGAGCGAGGCTACGGCGATGGCGCATGGGCAATATTCCGGGGCCTGGCTGACCGATATCGACGACACCCTGTTCAAGTCGGGCGAGTTCCCCGATGACGCCCAGATCGAGGCCCTGGCGCGTCATCTGCGCATACTGAAAGGGCACGGCGTGCTGTGGGCCCCGGTCAGCGGCGTCGCCATCGAAAAAATGGGGCCGAGACTGCTGTACCGGCTGCCCGCGGATGTGCTCGATCATGTCATCTATTTTGGCGGCGAAGGCAGCGTGAAAAATGTTTACGACCCGGCCACCGGCGACTGGCGCAGCGACCCGGCCTTTAGCCGTCATTTCAGCGATGCCCAGGCGCTGGCCATCGTTGGCCGCGAGCGCTACCGCCAGGCGCTGGCCGACCAGCATGAAAACCCTCTGCAGCCGGAGCAGGTCGACCACCGTATTGCCGCGGCGGAAGAACGCCTGCGCCAGGCCGGCCTGGCCGATCAGCCCAGCCTGGTGGACGAACTCGAGGGCCTGCTGCAACAGGCCGGTCAGCCTGCGGACCAGGCCCAAACCTGGTTCCGCGGCGGCGCTATCAGCTGGATGATGTTCGGCGACATTTCCGTGGAGAATTACCGCGGCGCGGAAAAAACAGCGCTGCGCATGCGGCTGATCGACCATCTGCAACAACGTCTGCAACAACTGGAGTATCTCGACCGGCTGGGCGAGACCGGCGTACACATGCCGTATCGCCACGCCACCCGCGGCATCAAGATCGTGCTGCAGGGCAACGACAAGGCCCGCGCGGCGCGGGAACTGGTGCGCATGGGTATTGCCCCGCAGCGCATACTGTTCAGCGGCAACGAGCTGTTCGAGGGCGGTAACGACAACCCGGTGCGACAGGTGGAGGGCGTCAGGCTGCTGTCGGTGGGCGAGAAGCAGGACCCCGGCGTTCTCGATGGCGGGGTCCAGACCGAAGCCAACCGCGAATGGATGGAGACCATAACCGGCCTGCTGCAACAGGGCCAGCCGTGGGAAACGGTACTGGATGCGCTGCCCAGGCTGGCCGCAGACAGGAAACTGGCGCGGGAAATCGACTGGCACAAGGCCCGCAGTGGGCAGGTATCGCCGTGGCACGAAGCCATGAGCGACCTGCTGCCCACCGAATTTCTGGGCGATCTGCACCGGCGCAACCGGGAGCGGTTTCTGGCGTCGAGAAAAAGCCACAACAAACTCAAGAAAACCGAATACGAGCTGGTGGCCAGGCTTTCTTCCCAGCCGGGCTATCATTACGATCAGGCGCGCAAGGTCATTCTCGAGCTGTTCACCCGGACCAAGCAGGCCGATTGTGCCAGCATCAGCCAAAGCGTGCAGACTGCATTGCTGCCCGAAATCAAGAATCTCATGCAGCAGTTGCTGGTGGAGCAGGTCGGGCTGAAGCCGGGCAAGGTGCGGCGCCGGCTGCGCCAGGCCGGCTCGGTGAGCGAGCTTGGCAATGCCCTGCGCAGCCTGATCGAGGCGGCGGGCGGGGCGGACGTCAGGCGCGAGTTTGACCAGGCGGATCGCCTGCTGCACAGCTGGTCGGACAAACTGGAAGATCTGGTAAAAAACTATTTCGCCAGGCATGCGCGCTGGTGTGAAAAACGCGTGGCTCTGCAGCGCGCCGTCATGGAAGACGAACGGGCGGCCGCCGAGTTCCCCGACATGGACAACGGCGATCTGTTCCAGTATTACATCTGGCTGGCTCCACGCCTGGAAAGGTCGCCGCATTTCAAGGACCTGGACAAACCCACCATCGTGCTGGTGTCGGGCACCTCGGGGGTGGGCAAATCCACGGTTTCCCAGCACATCGCGCGCGCCATGGGCATTCCCACCGGCTTTTCCTCGGATGTGGCTTCGCGCGCGGTCATGCGCCAGACCAGCGCCTTTCTGCTGGGCCGGGAGAAGGCCGCGAGCATATTTCCGGAACTGTTCGGATCTTCTTTCGACGAGGATTCCCTGCACTGGTTCTACGCCCACGCCATGCTGACCATGGTCGGTGTTAGCGGCATGATCGACCGCCTGGTCAGGGAAAACATCTCCGCTGTCATTGATGGCGTCGCGCTGATCCCCGGCACCTTGCCGGAAAGCTATTTTGAAACGGCGAATATCGTCTGGATCACCCTGCGCGTGAGTGACCGCGAACAGCATTTCCGGCGCCTTGGCACGCGCAGCGAAACCGGCGTGGCGCGCGGCGGCTCCGAGCGCTACCAGAAAAAATTTTCCGCCATCCGCCGCAATCACAATCGCCTGGTGGAAATGGCACAGCGCGCCGGTCAGCTCATCATCGACAACAGCGGCGAACTGCAATCCGCTTTGGACCAGGCGGTGAAACGGGTGTCCGATCCGTTTGCCGACCGCGGCCTGCCAGTGGCAGATTCCGTGCGCGAGGAGGTGGAAAAGGACCTGCAGGAACGCACCACCTGGGAAGTGCAGAAAACCGTGCTGGGCAGGCAGGACGATGAGTGACGGTCCGGTTCAATGCGTGGCGCAAGACGGGTAACATGATGCCGACGCCAGAACCTGTTCGAAAAAACAGAATCTCTCCATGACGCCATTGAAACTGCGTAAGGTCGCCATAGATACCCACAGGGAGAATGTCGCCTACCTGCATCGCGGCTGTCCGCTGTATCGCAGCGAGGGGTTTCAGTCGCTGAACAAGATCGAGGTGCGCGACGGGCCGGAGCGGCAGCCGGTTGTCGCGCTGCTGAACATCGTCGATGACGACCAGATAACGGCACCGGACGAACTGGGCCTCAGTGAACAGACCTTTGCCCAGATGAATCTGCCGGAAGGCGGCGCGGTCTATATCAGCCACGCCAGGCCGCCCGATTCCATCCGCGCCGTGCACGCCAAGATTGCCGGCGACGGCTTGTGCCGTGACGATTTCATGCAAATCTGTCAGGACATCGCCAACAACCGCTATTCCAAAATCGAAATAGCCGCGTTCCTGGTGGGCTGCGCCGAGTCGGGCCTGGAGCGCGACGAGACGCTGTATCTCACCGAAGCCATGGTGGCGACCGGCGATCGTCTTGACTGGGGCGAACAACTGACGGCGGACAAACACTGCATCGGCGGCATTCCGGGCAATCGAACCACCATGCTGATCGTGCCCGTGGTGGCGGCGCACGGCATGCTGATGCCAAAAACCTCCAGCCGCGCCATCACTTCGCCGGCGGGCACCGCGGACACCATGGAAGTGCTGGCGCAGGTCGATCTCATGCCCGCTCAGCTGCAGCAGATAGCCCAGCGGCAGCGCGGCTTCATCGCCTGGGGCGGCACCGCCAACCTGTCGCCGGTGGATGACATACTGATTTCCGTGGAGCGGCCGCTGGCGCTGGATTCCAGGGGTCAGATGATCGCTTCCATCCTGTCAAAAAAGATCGCGGCCGGCTCCAGCCATCTGCTTATCGACATTCCGCTGGGTCCCAGCGCCAAGGTGCGCAGCCAGGCCGAAGCGCTGAAACTGCGCAAGCTGTTCGAGTATGTCGGCGATCGCACCGGCCTGCAGCTGGAAGTGGTGATTACCGATGGCCGCCAGCCCATCGGCAAGGGCGTCGGCCCGGCGCTGGAAGCGCGCGACGTGCTGCAGGTGTTGCAGAATGATCCGCGTGCGCCGGTGGACCTGAAGGAAAAAGCCCTGCAACTGGCCGGGCGGATACTGGAATTCGACCCCGATGTGCGCGGCGGCCAGGGCTGTCATCTGGCGCGTGATCTGCTGGAATCCGGCCGCGCCTGGCAAAAAATGCAGGACATCATCGCCGCCCAGGGCAAAAATCCCGTGCCGCCGAAACAGGCGCGTCTGCATTTTGACGTGCCGGCGTCCGCCGCAGGCGTGGTCACGGCCATCGACAATTTGCAGATAGCCCGCATAGCGCGGCTGGCGGGCGCGCCCATGGACAAGTCGGCGGGCATTGATCTGCACAAAAAACTTGGCGACGAAGTGGAGCAGGGCGAAGCGCTGTACAGCATACACGCCGAATTTCACGCCGATTTCGAATTCGCCAAAAACGCTGCGCAACAGGACAGCGGCTACCGGCTGCAGGCCAGGCCATGAAAAACGCTCTGATTATCGGTTTCCCGGAATATGAAAACCAGTCCGCGGCTCTGGCCAAAGCCGCCGGCCTGCCTTTCGGCGTGGCGCGGGTACACCGCTTCCCCGATGGCGAAAGCAGGCTGACCCTGCCGCCGGATTTGCCCGCCCAGGTGATTTTCTGCCGCAGCCTCGATCATGCCAACGCCAAACTGGCCGAACTGGTCATTGCCGCCGGTGGCGCGCGTGATCTGGGC
>JALXFQ010000235.1 GCA_027067235.1 Gammaproteobacteria bacterium | reverse complement strand
TCGATGATGTCCACGGGCGCGGCCAGCGCGCCGGCGCGCAACAGCAGCGACAGATCGCGCGCCTCTTCCACGCTGTCCAGCCCCTGTATCTGGAAGCGTTTGCCCAGTTGATCGAGGATGGTCGGCGCGGTAATCACCTCCTCGATTTTCTTGCGTTCTTTTAGCTCATGGCCCTGTTCATCCAGCACCGGCTTTCCCTCGGCGTCGCGTTTGGTGACGCTGCGGTGTTCCAGATAAACCACCGCCATGCGCTTGCCAATATTTTCGCCGGTAACCTTGGCATTCTTTTTCGCGCCCTGCGCATCCAGGGTCAGGTGAACCACCGGCCCGCCATCGCGGGAATCAATACCTGCCGCAGCATCGACCACGTTGCTGCCGGAATAGATCAGGCGTTTTTTCAGCAGAATCGGGCGTTTCTCCCGATCGTAGTAAATGCGCGAACCAGGGGGCACGCGCCCGGCCAGAGCGCCAGCTACGTCGTGTTCCTCGTCCACCAGATACATCTCCAGCGTCGCCGTGCGGCCCAGTATTTCTTTCGCCTTCGCCGTGTCCTGCACACCGGGCAGTTGAATAACGATACGGTCATCGCCCTGCTGCTGGATAATCGGCTCGGCCACGCCCAGTTCATTGACCCGGTTGCGCAGGGCCGTCATGTTCTGCTCCAGCGCCGACTTGCGGATTTCGCGCAGGGTCTTTTCCGTAAGCGTCAGTTTCAGCGCCGGCTTGCCATCGCGATCCAGTTCCGAGACTTGCAGTTCCGGCTGTTCCTTGCTGATCAGCGCCCTGGCTTTTTCGCGCTCGGCTTCATTGCGAAATTTTATTTCCATTCCGCGATCGCCCTGCTTGTTCACGGTCAGATAACGGATTTTTTCCTTGCGCATGGAAGTGCGCAGGTCGCTGATATAGCTTTCGATTTGGCGTTTGATAGCGGTGGTCGCGTCCACCTGCAGCAGAAAATGTACGCCGCCGCGCAGATCCAGCCCCAGAAACATGGGCGCGGCATCCAGCGCCCGCAGCCATTTGGGCGTTGCCGGCAGCAGATTCAGCGCCACGGTGTAATTGTCACCCAGTTGTTTCTGGATCAGGTCGCGCGCCTTCAGTTGCGCTTCGGTATCGTGGAACCGGAACTGCAGCCGGTTATTGGACAGTTGCTGGCTTTTCGGCGCCAGCCCGGCCTGTTTCAGAACCGCATCTATGCGAGATTCGACGGCAGCGTTCACCTTGTTGGTGCGCTGGCCCGATATCTGAACGGCCGGATCTTCGCCAAACAGATTGGGCAAGGCATACAGGAAACCCGGAATAATAATGGCCAGGATCAGTAAATATTTCCATAAAGGATAACGGTTCATCGAGAACGAAACTCCGTGCAGGGATACGCCGGGCAGCGCGATGGCGCTTACCCGGGTGTAGGATTGACGTCAGTCCTTTTTGATCGTGCCCTTGGGCATCAGGCTCTGAATCGCGGCGCGCTGTACCTTGATCTGAACGCCATCGGCTACTTCCAGGGTGACAAAATTATCGCCAATCCTGACAATCTTGCCCAGAGTGCCGCCATTGGTGACGACTTCGTCGTTTTTCTGCAATGCATCAAGCATGGCCTGATGCTGTTTCATTTTCTTCTGCTGCGGGCGTATCAGCATGAAATAGAACAGCAAAAAAATAACGATCAGCGGCAAAAACTGCGCTATCGCCGCAGCGGGTCCGGCCGGTCCGGCGGGAGCCGCCTCCGCCCAGGCATTGGAAATCAGTAACATCATGGTCTTTCTCCAACCGTGAAAAGCGGCGTATTATGCCACATCAGGCGCCGTTTGCCCGCGCCTGGCATAAAAATCTTGCACAAAATCGTCCAGTTCGCCACGCTCGATGCTGTCGCGCAAACCGCGCATCAGCTCCTGGTAATAATACAGGTTGTGTATGGTGGCCAGACGCGCCGCCAGTATCTCGTTGCAGCGCTGCAAATGGCGCAGATAGGCGCGTGAATAATACCGGCAGGCGTAGCAGCCGCACTCCGGGTCTATGGGCGCCATGTCCTTTTCATATTGCGCATTGCGAATTTTCACCGCGCCGAAGCGGGTAAACAGCCAGCCGTTGCGGGCGTTGCGCGTAGGCATCACGCAGTCGAACATGTCGATGCCGCGGCGCACGCATTCGACAATATCCTCCGGCGTACCCACGCCCATGAGGTAGCGTGGCTTGTCCGTCGGCATGCGCTGGCCGAGAAAACGCGTGATGCGATACATGTCCGGTTTCGGCTCGCCCACCGACAGGCCGCCAATGGCGTAACCGTCAAAACCGATGTCCACCAGACCATCCAGCGAAGCCTCGCGCAGCGGCTCGTACATGCCTCCCTGCACGATGCCGAACAGCGCGTTGTCGGCGTCGCCATGGGCGTTTTTGCTGTCCGCCGCCCAGCGCAGCGACAGCTCCATGGATTCGCGCACCTGCTGTTCTGTGGCCGGAAACGGCGTGCATTCATCAAAAATCATCACGATATCCGCGTCCAGCGCATGCTGCATGGCGATGGATTCCTTCGGGCCGAGAAAAATCTTCGTCCCGTCCACCGGCGAGCGGAATTCCACGCCATCGGGCTTCAGCTTGCGCACTTTGGCCAGACTCCACACCTGAAAGCCGCCTGAATCCGTCAGTATCGGCTTGTCCCAGTGCATGAAACGGTGCAGATCGCCCGCCGCGCGAATTACCTCCACGCCGGGCCGCAACATCAGGTGAAAAGTATTGCCGAGTATGATTTCAGCGCCCAGATCCACCAGCTCCTCCGGCGTCATGGCCTTGACCGAACCGTAGGTGCCCACGGGCATGAAAGCCGGCGTCTGTATGCTGCCGCGCGGGAAAACCATGGCGCCGCGGCGGGCTGCGCCATGGCGGGAAAAAACGCTGAATTGCATGCGGCTCATGGCGCCTCCCGGTGATACAGCAGCATGGCGTCTCCATAGCTGAAAAAACGGTAGCGTTCCCGCACCGCGTGTTCATAGGCCGCCAGCACGCGATCCATTCCGGCGAAGGCGCAGACCATCATCAGCAGGGTGGATTCCGGCAAATGGAAATTGGTCAGAAGAACATCCACTGACGAAAAGCGATAGCCGGGATAGATAAAAATATCGGTTTCGCCGGAACAGGCGCGCAACTCGCCCTTACGCTGCATGGCTGACTCCAGCACCCGCACCGTGGTAGTGCCAACGGCGACAATGCGCCCGCCGCGCTCGCGGGCGGCGTGTATCCTGTCGGCGCTTTGCTGCGACAGACTGAAGCGTTCGGTGTGCATTTTGTGCTGGCGGATGTCGTCCACCAGCACCGGTTTGAAGGTGCCCGCGCCCACATGCAGGGTGACGCTGGCCACATCCACGCCAGCCGCCTGAATACGCGCCAGCAGAGCCTGGTCAAAATGCAGCCCGGCTGTGGGCGCAGCCACCGCCCCCGGCTGCTCGGCGTACACGGTCTGGTATCGGCTCTGATCCGCCCGTTCGTCCTGGCGCCGGATATAGGGCGGTAGCGGCATGTGGCCAATGGTTTCCAGCAGCGTTTCCAGCGGCTGATCCGCCAGCAGGCGGAAACGGGAAAACGGCCCTTGCCGGCCGAGAAAACGCACCGCGGTTCCGCGGTCCAGGCTAACAAGCGCATTTTCTTTCAGTTTCTTCGAGCTACGCGTCTGCGCCAGAAACACATTGTCCTGTTCGACACGCTCGAGCAGGAATTCCACCCTGCCGCCGCTGTCCTTTTTGCCGTAAAAACGGGCCGGCAGTACGCGCGTATCATTGACCACCAGCACATCGCCTGCGCTCAGATAATCCGGCAAATCGCTGAACTTGCGATCCTCAAAATCACCCTGCGGCGGCGTCACCAGCAGGCGACTGGCGCTGCGGCCCGGCGTCGGCGTCTGCGCAATCAGACCGGCGGGAAGATCGAATGAAAAATCGCTGCGTTTCATGGCCGCGGAGGATAACAGGTTCGCGCCAGTCAAACAGGCAGAATCTGCGCGTCTCCGCCATCCCGCTGAATGACAAAAACCACTTCGCAGTATTCCGCGGTTTCGTTTTGCGGCGTCGGATCATCGGCGCAGGCGCAGCCGGCAATGACGCCGGCATAGAATATGGCGACTTTGGCCCTGATTGACCCGGCATCCTCTTCCACGCGCAACACCACAGCGCTGAAGCCCTCGCCCTTGGCGACGCTGCCCTGGGTGAGGTTTTCCTGCAGCGGCAACAACGTAGGGTCCAGCGACTCGATTTCCTGTTTCAACACCTGGGCCAAACCATCGCTGCCGTATGCTGCGGCGCTTTTCGTCATGGTGATCAAGCAAATTTTCCTTTGCCGGTCATGGGCATTTCATTATACTCCGCGCGCCAAACGAAAAAGTGCCTGTAAGGCTTTTTTGCAGCTCTTCAATGCCGAGGTGGCGAAATTGGTAGACGCAGGGGATTCAAAATCCCCCGGTGGCGACACCGTGCCGGTTCAAGTCCGGCCCTCGGTACCAGAATGCCAGACCCGCATGACCACCAAGTCATGCGGGTTTTTTCTGGCTGCCCAGGCGTTCATCCAGTCGGGATCGCGCCGCGTTTTTCGTTTATATTGGCACTCATCCGGAAACAGGCTGTCACAGCAATCATCATGCGATCCGTACTTGCGGTAATACTTTTAAGCTTTTGCGCCAGTCGCGTTCTGGCGGGCGAAATACGGGTCGCCGTGGCCAGCAATTTCATGCCAACGGCAAAGCAGCTGGCGCGGCAATTCGAAGCTGACAGTGGCCACTCGATCAAACTCGCCAGCGGCTCCACCGGCAAGCTGTATGCGCAAATCAGAAACGGCGCGCCGTTCGAAGCTTTTTTCGCCGCCGATGTGAAGCGCCCCGAATTGCTGGAACAGCAGGGCTCCGCATTGCCCGGCAGCCGTTTTACCTACGCCGTTGGCAAGCTGGTGCTATGGAGCCCGCGCGCCGATCTGGTGGATCAGGAGGGTGAAGTGCTCAAATCCGGCGATTTCCGTTTTCTGGCGCTGGCCAACCCCAGGCTGGCGCCCTATGGCCGCGCCGCCGAGCAGGTCTTGCGCAAGCTGGAGCGCTGGCACGGGCTGCAGCAACGCCTGGTACGCGGCGAAAATATCGGCCAGACCTTTCAGTTCGTAAAAAGCGGCAATGCGGCGCTGGGTTTTGTCGCCCGTAGCCAGCTCCACCGCTCCGGCAAACCGATACAGGGCTCGGTCTGGGAAGTCCCGCAAACGCTGTATCAGCCGCTGCAACAGCAGGCGGTGCTGCTGAAACAGAACGACGCAGCGCAGGCGTTCCTGGACTTCGTGCGTAGCGACCAGGGCCGCCAAATCATTCGCCAGTCAGGATATGACACGCCATGATGCTTGCTGACCAGGATCTTGCCGCGCTATGGATCTCGCTGAAACTGGCGACCCTGACCACCCTCATTCTGCTGCTCATCGGCACGCCGCTGGCGTGGTGGCTGGCGCGTTCCCGCGCGCGTCTGAAATTTCTGGCCGAGGCGCTGGTAGCGCTGCCGCTGGTGCTGCCGCCCACGGT
>JALXFQ010000234.1 GCA_027067235.1 Gammaproteobacteria bacterium | reverse complement strand
ATAACTGTTGCATGCATGAAATAGACGATCTGGAAGTACTGCTGCGCTCGCAAACGCCGCTGATCTTCATCGAAACCCGCGAGGAAGCCCGGGCACTACGGCTGTTCCGGGGGCTGCAGCGGCAACTACGCAAGCCGCTGTTTTCCTGGACCATTACCGATGGTCTGACGCGGCTGGATCTCGATCTGCCGCCACAACGCCATAACCGTAACGCCGCTGATGCCCTGACCCAGATCGCCGCCACCGGCCAGTCTTCCATCTATCTGTTGCTCGACTTTCACCCGTTCCTGGATGACCCGGTCAACCTGCGTCTTGTCAAACAGATTTGTCAGAATCATGCGACTCTCGGCCATACCCTGGTTTTCATTTCACATCAGATCAATATTCCCCAAAGCATCAGTCATCACGCCGATTCCTACAAGCTGAAGCTGCCGGAACGGTCGCAGCTGCCAGCTCTGATCCGGGCCGAGATTGGCCGATGGAAACGGCAAAACCCGCATCAAACGGTTACCGCCCATCCGGAGATAATCGAGCAGATATCCCACAACCTTCAGGGCCTTTCCTTTACCGACGCCCGCAAGCTGGTTATTGAAGCCATCGCAGACGACGACGCCCTGACCGCGGATGACCTGGAACGTATTAATCGCCGCAAGTTTGAACTGCTGGACCAGAACCAGCTCATCGAGTTTCACGGCAAAACCCCTGATTTATCGGATTTAGGGGGAATGAAAAAGCTGCGACAATGGCTGAATACACGCAAAAAAGCCTTTCTTTCTCCATCACTCCCAGCAGGGCTGAACCGACCCAAAGGCCTGCTGCTTATCGGCGTTCAGGGTGGCGGAAAGAGTCTGGCCGCCAGGGCCGTTGCCGGGTCCTGGCATGTGCCACTGCTACGACTCGATGCCGGATCTTTATACGACAAATATATTGGCGAAACCGAAAAAAACCTGCGCGCAGCGTTGCGACTGTCCGAAGCCATGGCGCCCTGTGTTTTCTGGATTGACGAGGTGGAAAAAGCCATGGCCAGCGACTCGCAGGACAGCGGCACCAGCAAACGGGTGCTGGCAACGATACTGACCTGGATGGCGCAGAACAGCGCTGGCGTTTTCGTAGTCATGACGGCCAACGATATATCATCCTTACCGCCCGAACTTCTGCGCAAGGGCCGTATTGACGAAATCTTTTTTGTCGATTTACCCGATGCGGATGCGCGCAGGGAAATTTTCGAAATCCACCTGAAACGGCGCCAGCTTGACCCGTCTGACTTTGATCTGGCCTCCCTGAGCGAACTCAGCGAAGGCTTCAGCGGATCTGAAATAGAGCAAATCATTGTCTCCGCCCTGTATCAGGCCTTTTCGGATAATACCGGGCTTACCCAGAAATACCTGGATGCGGAAATAGCACGAACCCGGCCGCTGTCCGTTATCATGGACCAACAGATCAACGCCCTGCGCCTGTGGGCCCGGGATCGCACTGTTCAGGTAAACTGACATGAAAACCGTCGGCATTGTCATCATTATTGTTTTCATCCCCATCCTGCTGATGCAACTGGGGATGTATTTCACCAGCCACAAAATGAAGGGCGTTGCCATACCGGACGAGGCGCAAAAACTGCTCGGAAACGGCGCGGCCGGTAAAGCCCTGCTGTATTTTTACAGTCCTACTTGCGGGCCATGCCGGGCCATGACGCCTGTCATTGACAATATCATCGGTAACCACTTGCCCGCGGCAAAAATAGATATCCATGCGTCTCCGGAACTGGCGGTCAAACTGGGCGTACGCGCTACGCCCACCACCCTGATTATCAATAATAATGTGGTTGAAAAGGTCATGCTGGGCGCTCAGCCGGAACAGAAACTACTCGATCTTTTACAAAGTAAGTAAACACACGCTATCGCTG
>JALXFQ010000233.1 GCA_027067235.1 Gammaproteobacteria bacterium | reverse complement strand
GGATGGTGTAAACGTACACCCGCAGCGGGCTGGTCTTGATAACGATGCCGGCGCCAAACGACATGCCGAGTATAATCATCAGGTTGACGATACCGCGCTGCGGAGCGGTAAAGCCCAGAAACCACACTGACGCCAGTCCCCATACGCCGCCCAGCGCAAAAGACTGAATCAGTACGCTAACTGACCAGGAAGACAGTTTGCGCGGGGAATCCATGCTCTGTTGAAAATAGGACAAGCGCTTCGGCACCAGCGGCACGGTCGCCAGCAACAGCAGCACATACCAGATGGTCAGGCGCTCGTGACTGGCGATGGGCCAGTTGAAAACCACAAAAAACAGGCCGACCAGCACCTGTACGATGGCGATCAGATAAAACGACCGGTAGGTTGCGTCCAGCAGTCGCGCCCGCACCAGCAGCCCGACTGAATCATCCCCGATGTCTTGCGCGGCTTGCTGCCGCTCAGCCATGACCGAGCAGGCCCATGCGCCCCGCCACCACCACCGCCTCGGTGCGATTGCCCGCGCCCAGCGCCTTGAGCACCGCAGTAACATGCAGTTTTACCGTGCCTTCGGTGATGCCGGTCATGCGGGCTATGGCCTTGTTGGTGCGACCGTCGGCCATCAGCTGCAGTATTTCAAGCTGGCGTCCAGTCAGACCGGCCGTGTTACCGCTGTCCTGTTCGGTCTCATCAAACGCCACGGCCAGACCGGCCGGGAGATAAATATCACCGGCCAGAACCTGCCGAATGGCCTCCAGCATGGCATGGCCGGAAATGGTTTTTGGTATGTAACCGGCGGCTCCGCCGCGGAAGGCATGGCGCACATCAGACAGTTTTTCCGATGCCGACAGCACCACTACCGGCGTTGCCGGCGCCGCCAGCCGAAAGGTGGGCAGGGCCTCCAGACCGTTGTATTCAGGGAAATCCAGATCCAGCAGAACCATGTCGAGTTCATCGAACAGCGGAGAATACCTGAACGCCTCTTGCGGCGAAGCAGCCTCGATAATGCGCCGGCCGCCAAAGTTCTGTTCCAGCAGGTTGCGTAGCGCCTCCCTGAACAAGGTGTGATCGTCTACCAGAAGAATCTGCATGGTGTTCGTGCCCCGCTTCATTCAACATGCCAAATCCAGAGCCCGGCAAAGAAATGCCATATAGGGCACCGCTTTACCGAATCCGGTCATAGTATAGTCCAGAAAACCGGCTTCGGTAATGATATCCTGGTCAAAGCGGGAGATGGCGATGAAATCCTTGCGCCGCAAGTCCGCGATCAGCGGATGATTTTTGTCGTAGCCGCGGGGCCAGGTCTTGAGCGATTCTCCGCCCAGCGCGTAGGTTGCCGTAAACGGGGGATAATCCCGCGCATCCAGCCATTGCCCGGGTTGCTCGACGATAGCATCGCGGATTCTGCCCAGAGTGCGGCCGTCCGGTCGCCAGATACCCGCGCCGAGAAAACAGGCATCCGGCTCGATATGCACATAAAACCCCGGCGCATGCACATCCTTGCCCAGTTCATGCCGGAACTGGATGCCGATATTCAGCTTGTAAGGCGTCTTGTCCCGGGAAAAACGCGTATCCCGGTAGGGCCGCATCAGCGATCCGCCCACCTTCTTCGCCACCGCCCGGAAATGCGGTGAAATCTCTTCCAGCCGCTCGTCCATCAGACGGATAAAATCCAGCGCCGGACCACGCACCTCATCCTCGTAGCGTTGCTTGTTTTCATTAAACCAGTCGCGCCTGTTGTTGCGCGCCAGATCGGCAAGAAACGTCAGGGTCTCCCGGGTAAACATGGCAATCCTCCTGATTGCAAACAACAAGCCCCATGGTTTGGCCCCGGCCTGGAGCCTGGCACCGAACCCGCGACTTGGCAGGGTGTTGAAAAACGCAGTTTTTTGACGCCCTGCGCGTGGCACAGAAACGTGCCGCCATTTCTGATGGCTGTAAGCCATTGAAAATGAAGCAAGCGGGAAACCGCGTTTTCCGCTTCCGTGGTTGAAAAAATCCAGGGAAGGGCTTTTTCAATATCCCGTTAGTCGTCGAGAAGCAGCATGATGCTGTTCAGCCAGCTGCTGTCGGACCCGGGGCGAACCGGGCCGGCATCAAGCTGCGGTCGCATCAGCAGCAACGCCCTGGCTGCGGCCAGCACCGTATTCCCGGCATCTTCCGGTACATAGGCAAGACTGCTTGCGCCAAAGGTATAGTTGGCCGGCGCAAAAATGTAGCGGCTGCTCTTCATCCAGCCCGGCGGCAGCAGGCTGTCGTTCTCGTCATGAACGATCTGCGCCAGTTGCTTGACGTATCTGACAAAGCGATCCTCCAGATAGTCATCCGGCAACGGCGGCATGAGAAACATCAGCAGCTTGTCGTTGTTGTGGGCCCATTCCGCGAAAGGCGCCACATGTCGCGCGATATTGTAGGGCGAATTATGCGGTATGTACTCGATGCTGACGCCGTCGAGCACGTCCTGCACAGCCTGAACGTGGGCGCCATCATCAACCCAGGAGTGTGCATTCATGATGATTTTCTTGTCCGGAAAACGCGTCTTGACGCGCACCAGCTCTTCCCGCGTCAACATGGAGTCCCCTGCTGTCCCGTCAATGACAAACACATAGGGCACAGACAGCCCAAAACTCTCGATAAAGGAAATGTCGGGCTGTGGGTCGTTCCAGTGTATGGACCCGTAAGGCAGTTCGGTAATGGCCCGGCGCTGCCTGAAATTGTCGAACACGGCCTGCGCCTGATTTCGTGGCAACAGGCCGATAGGATACAGATTCGCCAGCGGCCCCCAGCTAAGCTCCGCCACCATGGGCCATAGACTGCCATCACCCATGGCCGCAGTCGCGCTTTTATCGGCTGTGGAACCCAGCCCGACCGCCACCTCGTAGCAAAACACGCGCGACGATAACACAAGCAGCATGGCCACAGTCATGGCGCGAGCGAAAGTCATACGGGTCGTGTTCATCGGCAATCTCCTGTTGCGGTTTCGTTCAAATCGGCCAGCATGCTGGTTCAGGGCAAATATGTAAAGAAGATCCAGGACAAGACATTCGTCCTGCTCCCTTCGCCACCAACCAAGCCTTCCCCGATGCTCTAGCGACGCCAGCGACAATTCCCCATTTTTGTCCCGCCAGCGGAGAAGCTCCAGCGTAAGCAATAGCACCTTTCGACGAATACTGGACCGCTGTCGGATACCGGCTTGTACGGGGTCGACATGGCAGATAAACGGGCGCCTGGTACAGGTTTTGAACACCCTCAAGCAAGATCGGTTGCTCGCATGGTCAGGCGTTCATGGGCTTTACGAAACTGAGAAAATAGAATCTTCCTTTCCACCGTTGTTCAACCTTAACATTCAACATTGTAGGCGGCAGAAGATTATCAGGAACCGTTACCGTTTCCTGTCGGTTGGCATAGAATTCTTTTGCGAAGGGAATTTTTGATTTTTCACCTGCTTTCGCCACATTTTCATTTTCATCACCAATGAAAATGCTTGCGCCGCCCTTGGCGACTCGAATCATTTCCACGATAGCTTGCTTCTTATCGTTGAAGAAGTTAATTCCGCCAAAATGATACACAACATCAAAGCTATTGTCGCAGAAAGGTAGTTGCTCCGCTGTCCCTTGAAATAACTCAGCCTGAAGTTTCCACTTTTTAAGATTTCTTTGACACCGAGATAACATCCCTGACGATATATCCAGCCCGAAAAATTCTGCATCGTCAGGCAAATAGCGCAAGTTGATACCAGTACCGACAGAGACTTCCAAAAATCTGTCGCCTGGATTTAGCCTAACACCGCGGACAATATCACGCCGCACATTGTCTCGTCCGCCCCATGTCAAATCAGCCACAATTTTCTCAAAAAAATCATAGCCCCTTGCAATCTTGTCATAAAGTCCCTGATATCTTTTGTTTGCGCCCGTAATTTCATCTGAACTGATAAAAACGGGGATATCATTTTTAATTGGGAATCGTCGTCCAGAGAGTACGCCAACCAGAAATTCTTCACCGCTTCCTGTAGTTTCGAGGCGAAGTTTTTCTTTTGTGATCGGATTACAAAGGATTTCAATCGTGTTCTTTTTCATTTGAGGGAAACTGGGAGAGCTGAGGACATGTTATCCATCTCTACCCTTTAGCCACCAGTTCAAACCTCCCCGGATTCTCAATCGACGCTACCGACAAATCCACATCTATATCTGGCCAGTAGAGATGCCCCGGCGCAGGTTGCTCGATATGAATAATTGCCTTTAACGGCTGATCCTTGAACCACGGAAACTCCTCATACGACATGGAGCACTCTCACTCTTCCATCGACAACCAGAAGCCCTGGCTGGCTATGTCAGTAATTTCAGCGACCATCACATTCAAACTGCAATCGGATGCAACTCATATACCTTCGCCTTGCCAACGATAGATTTAAGGTCGCCTTTTCTCAGCGCCTCTCTGATTTCATCCAGCTTGTAAGCTTCATCCAGAGACAGGTAGGGAGATCTCTCGTCTTCGTTGACAATAAGCTCCACATCGACTTCAGCCGCATATTTGCCTTCGTGGATGAATTTGTTCTTTTTCATCGTCCCGACCCGTAACAGGAGGCCCGAAAGGTCTTGCTCATCGGGCAATATGGTCAAATTCCGTTGTGCCGGATGCGCTATGCTTATCCAGCCTACGTTAGAGGCGCATCATATCACGGCGCTTATTGGCAACTAAATCCGTCTTGCTGGAGGCATAAAGCGATAGCACCGTGCGCCGGATATCGGGCATGGTATCGGATGCTATGTTGTATGAGTTCGACATCGAAGATAAACGGGTACTCGGCGTAGGTTTTTGTTGCCGCTTTCGCGGGGTTGTTTATAAAGCGGGGACGCGCCCCCGCGGGCGTGTCCCTTTTTTGCTCCGCCAAAAAAGAGACGAAAAAAGGCGGCCCCCGGATTTGGCCCTGCGGGTGGCGCTATCGCGCCATCTGCGCTTCTCAACCAGCCCGGCGGTTTTCCAATGGGCCTCCTGCCCATGGGAAAACGAGCGTCTTCCCTGCCGCTCCCCTTCGGGCTTAATCCGGTCTGGCCTGCGATGCTCGACTGAATCCAAGGGTAGAAAAACGGCTCGCTAACGCTTCGCACGTTTTAGGCTCGCGTAGCGAGCAATACAGGTGCGATGCGATAGCGAGCCGTTTTTCTCTCCCCGTTAAATGCCGCTGAGCACTGGAGCTTTTCGCCGATCAGAGGCGATCGCTGTCTGAGCACAGCGAGTTCGATCGCCGCGGCGAAAAGCGAAGCGCGCAGGGGACCCGAAGGGCGGCTGTTGGGGGCGGGTTTTTGGTTACTTTTGACCGATCACAAAATGGCAGGAAAGCCGTTTTGGACGTTACAAGCGCCCGAAGGGTGGCGGGCATGGACGCCCCGCCATCAAAAGTAACACGGCGCGCGGGGCCGCGACCCCGCATCGAAAATAAACCGCCGCGATAGCGGCAACAACGCCCTCCACCTAAGTTTGGTGCATTCTCAACTCTCTGCCACAAATAAATAAGTATCGTGTCCCCAGAATACAAATAAGTATCGTGTCCCCAGAATACCCAGAATACACCCAGAATACACATCTTCCC
>JALXFQ010000232.1 GCA_027067235.1 Gammaproteobacteria bacterium | reverse complement strand
TCGACAAGGTGGCCGCCACATCGCGCCAGCTGACCCGCTATCAGCGCCTGGAATGGGCGGTGGACTGAAGCTGGCAAGGCGGGCCTGATGCTGACACTGCTCGCAGGGCACGCACGTGCACCTGAGTTCTGGCAAGATCAGCACAGCGATGGTATACCCGTTTTTCAGTACACCGGCCTTAAGGCCGTTTCATTGACAGACCGGGAGTGGCGTCATGCGGAGCAACGATTTTCCGTCGCTGGATTTCGACCTTGGCGAGACCGCTGACATGCTGCGCGACATGACGCGCTCATTCAGCGATGATGAAATTGCCCCGATGGCGGCTGACATTGACCGCAGTAACGAATTTCCGCGGCACCTGTGGCCCAGAATGGGAGAACTTGGCCTGCTTGGCATCACCGTTGAAGAAGAGTTTGGCGGGGCCGGCATGGGTTATCTGGATCATTGCGTGGCCATGGAGGAAATCTCGCGGGCCTCGGCATCGGTCGGGTTATCCTATGGTGCGCACTCCAACCTGTGCGTCAACCAGATACGCAAGAACGCCAGTGATGAACAAAAGCGGCGCTATCTGCCCGGGTTGATATCAGGCGAACAGGTGGGGGCGCTGGCGATGTCTGAACCCGGGGCGGGATCAGATGTGGTCTCCATGCGCCTGAAAGCAGAAAAAAATGGTGATCACTATGTGCTTAACGGCTCCAAAATGTGGATCACCAACGGGCCCTGTGCCGATACGCTGGTGGTCTATGCCAAGACCGATGCCGAGGCGGGGTCACGCGGCATAACAGCATTCATCGTTGAAAAGGATTTTGAAGGGTTTTCAACGGCGCAAAAACTCGACAAACTGGGCATGCGCGGGTCAGATACCGGCGAACTGGTGTTCGACAATTGCCGGGTGCCGCAAGAAAATGTGCTCGGCGGCGTTGGCCGCGGGGTCAATGTGCTGATGTCCGGTCTTGATTATGAGCGCAGTGTGCTGGCTGCCGGGTCGCTGGGCATCATGCAGGCGTGTATGGATGTGGTTGTTCCTTATGTGCATGAGCGCAAGCAGTTTGGCCAGCCCATTGGCACATTCCAGCTGATGCAGGGCAAACTGGCTGATATGTATACCACCATGAACGCAGCGCGGGCCTATGTGTATGCGGTGGCGCGGGCCTGTGACCGGGGCCAGACGGCGCGCAAGGATGCCGCCGGAGCCATCCTGTTTGCCTCTGAAAAAGCCACATGGATGGCGCTGGAGACCATTCAGGCGTTGGGCGGAAACGGTTATATCAATGATTATCCGGCAGGCCGTTTGCTGCGCGATGCCAAGCTTTATGAAATTGGCGCAGGCACGGGAGAAATCCGGCGCATGCTGATCGGCCGGGAATTGTTTCAGGAAACAGCGTAAATTGGCGCCTCACGTAAGATTTTTCGTTGCCGCCGGACGATTGTTGAGGCTAGAGTTGAATTTGATGGTGTTGAGGCTTTCAAACGCCATTTTGAAATCTGGGTAACAGGGGATCCGGTTGATTACAATCTGATAGATGCCAAGGATGAACAGCGACAAATATTCCATCGAAATGCTGCTGGCGGAAAGGGGAGTGCGTTTGCGCGGTCCGGGTGGTGACACCGACGCTGTTCGTGGTCGGCGATCAGGACTGGCGTACACCCGCCTCCCAGAGCGAGCAGATGTACACGCAGCTGCGGCGCCGTCGGCTGGACGACGGCGGGCCGGACACCGCGCTGGTGCTGTACCCGGGGCAGAGCCACGGCTCCTTCACGCCCGGCTTCACGGTCGACCTCTGGCGGCGGAGCGTGGCGTGGTACGACCGGTATCTGCTGGGAAGGGACGAGGCCCGGCCGCTGTACGGCGAACGGTCCTGGTAGCGGGGTCGGTCCGGCCGGGCACGGTCAGCCGTGCGCCGGCAACGGCTGGAC
>JALXFQ010000231.1 GCA_027067235.1 Gammaproteobacteria bacterium | reverse complement strand
CGCTGATCATGGCCGACCCCGGGCTGATACACCTGGTTCGCGAGCGCTGGCCAGACCTGCCCATCCACCTGTCGGTGCAGGCCAATACCACCAACTACGCGGCGGTGAAATTCTGGCAGTCCGTAGGCGTCGAGCGCATCATACTGTCACGCGAACTGTCACTGGATGAAATTGCCGACATCCGTCAGCAGGCGCCGGACATGGAACTGGAAGTGTTTGTCCACGGCGCGCTGTGCATCGCCTATTCCGGCCGCTGCCTGCTGTCCGGTTATTTCAACCATCGCGATCCCAATCAGGGCACCTGCACCAACGCCTGCCGCTGGGACTACAAAACCGTGGCGGCCGAGGAAACCGAGGAAGGCATCATCCAGAAAGCCGGTCTGCCGGCGAACACGGCGGCCCGTGAAACTGTTGCGGTGCAGTTCGACGCCCGGCGCCACCCGCTGGCGGACGAGGTCTATCTGCTGGAGGAAACCGGCCGGCCCGGTGAGCAGATGCCCATCATGGAAGACGAACATGGCACCTACATCATGAATTCGAAAGATTTGCGCGCTGTCGAGCATGTCCACAAGCTGGTGCAGATGGGTATCGACTGTCTGAAAATCGAGGGCCGCACCAAATCCCACTATTACGCCGCCCGCACCACCCAGTCCTACCGCCAGGCCATCGACGATGCCGCCGCCGGCAAGCCGTTCGACCCGGTATTGCTGGCTGACCTGGAAAGCCTTGCCAGTCGCGGGTATACCGACGGTTTTTACCAGCGTCACCATAGCCAGGACTACCAGAACTATATTCAGGGCATATCCCGGGAATCGCGGCAGAAAGTGGTGGGCGAGGTGCTGGAACGTGACAGGGAAACCGGGCTTGTTGCCATCGACGTGAAAAACAAGTTTGCGGTCGGTGATCGGCTGCAACTGATTTATCCCGGCGGCAAGAAAGACCTGCTGCTGGAACACATGGAAGACATGCACGCCAATCCGCTGAGCGAGGCGCCCGGTGGCGGCTGGAAAGTACGCATAGCGCTGGAAGGCGAACACCTGGACAAGGCGTTCATCGCCCGCTACCTGTAATGGATTCGCGCATCGATCAATGTGTGGAAGCCATCTGCCAGAAGGGCTGCCAGGCTACGCGCGAGGATCTGGCGCGCATGAAACGCGGCGATATCATCATGGAAATCAGTCACTTGAGCAAAGCCGAGCAGAAAGAAGTAGAGCGTGAAATAGCCGCCATCATGGCCGTATATGGCGATGCCTGTCCGGTTGACTAATCTGCGCAACCCGGCCACCATTGCAGTCTGTAACAGCAGGAGTACAACATGGGATTTATTGAAGACATGCTCGGTGGCAACAGCGCCATAGTCGGGCAACTGGCCAAACAGTTCGGCATTACCGAGGATCAGGCCAGGGAAGCCATGCGCCGCATGACGCCGGCCATAGGAAGGGGACTGCAACAGGCGCAGGAAAAAGGCGGCATGGGTTCGCTGATCGAAGCCATCAACGGCGGCGCCCATGACCGCTACGTGGACGACCCGGAAATTCTGGCCAGGCCTGAAGCCACGCGCGATGGCAATGTCGTGCTCGGTGAAATTTTCAACAACAACAAGGATGTCAGCCGCAATATTGGCGGTTATGCCTCAAAAAAAACCGGCTTGCCGGCGGGCATGATGAAAATGATGCTTCCCATACTGGCTTCCATCGTCATGGGATATCTGAGCAAGCAGTGGCGCAGAGCGCCGGCGCCCCAGTCGCGCGGCCGCGCTGGCAGCGGTGGCGGTCTTGGCGGCCTGCTCGGGTCGCTGCTGGATTCGGACAAAGACGGCTCCATTGCGGATGATCTGATCCGCATGGCAACACGATATATATAATCAACACCAGAACAAGGAGAAAACACATGGGATTGTTTGATTTTGCTTCAAATCTCG
>JALXFQ010000230.1 GCA_027067235.1 Gammaproteobacteria bacterium | reverse complement strand
GCGGTGGAAAACGCTGTCGCGAACTATGCAAGAAGCGGCGGCGACAGCAGTCTTGACGGTGTGGTGGCGGTGCTGGATTTTGGTGCGGTGTCCACGCATCTTACCGTGCTCAAGAATACCCGGACGGTGTACGCCAGGGATCATGCCTTCGGCGGGCGTCTGCTCACCGACGAGATTCAGCGCGTTTACGGCCTGTCCTATGGCGAGGCCGGCATGGCGAAAAAGACCCTGCAGTTGCCGGAGGGCTATGAAGAAGAGGTGTTCGGGCCTTTCCGTGAGTCCATGGCGCAGGAGGCGGTCAGGGCGCTGCAGTTCTTTTATTCCTCCACCCCGTATAACGCCGTTGACAAGATATTGCTGGCAGGCGGCACCAGTCTGGTTCATGGCGCAGTTGACCTGCTGGGAGAGCGGCTGGACGCCCCGGTCATGCTGTTTAATCCTTTCCAGCATATGAGCGTGTCCAGGAATACCGACGCTGATACAGTGAAGTCCGAGTCCAGCTCGATGCTGGTTGCCTGCGGTCTGGCGCTAAGGAGTTTCGATCAATGAGCAGGGCCACGCAAATCCAGATCAATCTGCTGCCGTGGCGCGAGGAACTGCGCAGAAAGCGCGATGTGGCCCTGCTGCGTGGCGGCATTGCGGCTCTGGCGCTAACCGGGCTGGCGATCTTTGGCGCCTATCAGTACATCAATGGCCTGCAGGAAAACCAGCAGCGCAGAAACGCCTATCTGCAGGCCGAGATCGGCAAGCTCGAGAAGCAGCTCAAGGAAATAAACGAACTGAAAAGAAAGCGCGACAATTTGATTGCGCGCATGGAAGTTATCCAGAAGCTGCAGAACGATCGCGCCGAAATTGTTCATATGTTTGACGATCTGGTGCAAAAACTGCCGCCGGGCGTCTATCTCACGGAATTCGAGCGCAAGGGGCCGAAGCTGAAAGTTCAGGGCGTGGCGCAGTCCAATTCCCGGGTATCGTCTTTCATGCAGGCCCTGGATTCATCGAGCTGGTTTGAAAACCCCGAGCTGAATGTGATCAACGTGACACCGGCGGACGGCCGGCGGGTGAGCCGCTTTACGCTGAACCTGGCGCACAAGGCGCAGGAAACCGAAGACGAACAAGCGGCAGGCGACGACGGCAATGTGAGGGCCTCGGCACAATGAGTTTCAGTCTGAGCGATCTGGATCCGAATGATTTTTCTTCCTGGCCGCTGAAGGCCAAGATCGGCGTCATTGTCATAGCCTGTCTGGCGCTGGCTTTCGCTGGCTACTGGTTTCTGCTCAAGGGGCAGATGGAAGATCTGAGGCTGGCCCAGAACAAGGAGCGGCAGCTGAAGCAGTCTTTTCTCGAGAAGAAGGGGCTGGCGGTCAATCTGCCTGCTTATCGCAAGCAGATGAAGCAGATGGAAGAAAGCTTCAGCGTGTTGTTGCGGCAGTTGCCGGACAAGACCGAAATCCCCGAACTGCTCATCGATATATCCCAGGCCGGTCTGGGGCGCGGACTGCAGTTCGAACTGTTTCAGCCGCAGATTCCGGTCAATCATGAATTCTATTCGGAAATACCCATCAAGGTGCGGGTCGTGGGGCAGTACCATTCCATGGGTCAGTTTGTCAGCGATCTGGCGGCCCTGCCGCGCGTGGTGACGCTTGGTGATGTCGATATCAAGAAATGGAAGCCCATGAAAAGAAGCAGACGGCAAACGGCAGAGGAAAAAGGGCCGCCAAAATTGACCATGGAGGCAACGGTCAAGACTTTTCACTATCTCGATGACGAAACTGCCGGGAATAACGAGGTGGACGGTGATGACGCCGAAACTGTCAGGGTGAAACGGAAATGAATGCGAAACTGGTTTCCGCGCTGCTTGTGTCTGGTGCATGTCTGACGCTGTCTGGCTGCGGCGCGAAAAAAGGCGTCAGGGATCTGGA
>JALXFQ010000229.1 GCA_027067235.1 Gammaproteobacteria bacterium | reverse complement strand
GTTACGCAATTTTTTTGCGCCGAACAGCACCAGCACGATGAGTAAAATCAGTATCAGTTCAGTTGGTCCAAAACCCATAATCTTCTCCTGTATGTGAGGAGCGAGGAAAAAGGTGGAATCGTTCCGCTCCGGTTTCCGTCACCCGCGTCGAGCGGCTTTTTCTTCCAGCCCCGAAAGGCCGAAACGCCGCTCCAGTTCTTTCAGCACATCATCCGGCCCGAGGCCGCAATGCGCCAGCATGACCAGGGTATGAAACCACAAATCCGCGGTTTCATAAATGATCTTGTCCCGATCACCGTCTTTTGCGGCGATGACCGTCTCGGTAGCCTCTTCCCCGACTTTTTTCAGAATAGCATCAATACCCCCGTGGTAAAGGCCGGAAACATAGGACTTCGCCGGGTCGCCGCGCTTGCGGGATTCCAGCACTGCCGCCAGTTGTTGCAAAACGCTATCCATAGATTTCATCCGGATTTTTCAGAACAGGCTCGGCGGCCTTCCAGCGCCCGTCTTCCAGTTTCTGGTAGAAACAGGCGCGCCTGCCGGTGTGACAGGCTATCCCGCCCTTTTGTTCAACTTTCAGCAATATCACGTCGTTGTCGCAATCGAGCCGGATATCGCGCACGCTCTGTTCATGGCCCGATTCCTCGCCCTTGCGCCACAGCCGGCCACGCGAACGCGAATAATACACGGCACGACCCGTCGCCGCCGTTTCCGCCAGCGCCTCGCGGTTGGCCCAGGCCATCATCAGCACGGTTCCGTCGCTGGCGTCCTGTGCGATAACCGGCACCAGGCCCTGTTCATTCCAGCTGATTTCGTCAAGCCAGTGTTTGCTCATGGCGCGAATGATAAACGATTCCACGGTAAAGTGCTTGAAAAGCAGCAGGCGTTTTACACCTGTTACCGACGGCCGGACTCCAGTTGCGCGCGGCTGTCGCTGGTGAATCGAAGCAGGGGTAACGGCATGGCGGGGCGCAAGCGGCGCGGCGGCGAGCCGGTTGACTGTCAATCTAGGATTCCGGCACCTCTGGCACAGCGCGCGCCAGTTCCTGTTCAGCGGCTTTCTGCGCCAGCTCCATGGCTTTCACCAGCCGCGGAATCTGCGACAGCGCGGGGGCGCCATCCATGAGCAGCGCCAGCGGCATGACCTCAAACACCTGCTGCGGCGCGGCGCAGGCCTTGAGCGCGGCCATGGTGTGCAGCCGTATATGCTTTTTGCGTTGCCGGATCAGGGCAATGCCCAGGGCAATCAGCTCACGGTCATGTTGCAGCAATGCGCCGCGGGACATGACAAACTGTTTCCAGGAGGAACGCCAGGATCGCCACATCACCGGGTCATTCTCCGGGCTGGCGTTCATGAACAGCACGATTTTGCGTACCTGGCGGATTTCTTTTTTGCTGGCGCCGAGGTCGTGAGACGACTTGCTGTGTATATTGATACAGCGGCGGCAACCCTTGGCCAGCGCCATGCCCAGGGTAATCAGCTCCTTGTTCTTGCGATCAATGGCGCCTTTTTTGGTGCTCTCCTGGGACAGCTCGCCGATGATTTCCAGAAACTCGGCAATCCCGTAGGTACGCGCTTTCTTCAGCGACCGGGTAAATTCGTCCGTTTGCATGACCGGCTCAGGCCGCCCTGGCCTCGGCCTTTTTCACCGCCGGATACAGTTTCTCGGACTCATCGACAATACGTTTCCAGATCAATTCGAACATCTTGTGGGTATCGTCCAGAAATTCCTGATGATCCTTGATGCGCAGTTCGTTGTTCTTGCACCAGCGGCGCACATACTGTTTGAAGACGCGCTTGATTTCGGCCGAACCGCCGAGAAAGTTTTCCGCCAGTTTGCGTGTTGCGCTGTTGGTCAGCAGCGGCTTGTACAGCGTTCTTTCCTCCATGTCGAGATGCTCGTTGACAGCATTGACGTACTGGA
>JALXFQ010000228.1 GCA_027067235.1 Gammaproteobacteria bacterium | reverse complement strand
ACCCGGCCCATGCCTGCAGTGATGCCATCCGCCGGCGGCTGGTTCTGAAACAGGGCGATGCCATTGAACTGTTGCCGCAATGCGAGCAGGCCGATGTGGTCTATGTGGACCCCATGTTTCCGCCCAGACGCAGGGAGTCGGCCCTGCCGCGCAAGGAAATACAGCTGATTCGCGCTGTGGTGGGTGACGACCCTGATGCCGGCATGCTTTTACAAACAGCCCTGGATAGCGCCAGAAAACGCGTCGTGGTCAAACGGCCGCACTACGCGAAGATGCTGTTGCCGGGCGTACACCATACGATAGAGAGCAAGCTTTTGCGTTACGACGTGTATTTGATATGACGCTGCAACCCGACGCGCCGCTGTTTTATCTCGACGCCCTGCCTGCGCCAGACGCGGAAGGCGTGTTGAGCGATGAAGAGTCCCGCCATGTACTGGCGTCACGACGCCTGACCACTGGCGACCGTCTTTACCTGACAGACGGGCGTGGCGGGCTGGCGCGCGTGACTATCTCCGAAGTTCAGCACAAGCGGCGGGTCTTTATTCGCGTCGATGAAAAGACGTTCAGACAAAAGCCCGAACAGGTGTGGCATATCGCCGCCGCGCCGCCCAGGGGCGACCGGATGACGGTCATGCTGGATATGCTGACCCAGCTGGGCATGACGCGGTTTACGCCGCTGAAATGCGAATACAGCCCGATCAGAATGAGTAATAAAACGCTGCTTCGCTGGCGCAGGATTTGCCTTGCCGCATGCAAGCAAAGCCGCCGTTTATGGCTGCCTGCCGTGTCACAGCCGGTTTCGCTGCAGCAGTTGCTGGATGAGCGCGGCGACGTCCGCCTGATTGCGGCGCATCCGGGGTCTGGCCGCGGGTCGTGGCAATGCGTTCGAGAATCCGCCGGGGCGGTATTGCTGGTGGGACCCGAGGGCGGATTTTCCCCGGCCGAGATGGACGCCATGCGTACTGCGGGCGTGGAATGGGCCGATCTGGGGGGGAACATCTTGCGCATCGAAACCGCAGCCATTGCGATGCTGGCTAGTCTGGTGATGCCTTCGATGGGATCGACAAAAACAGAATGAACGAAGTTGATGTCACCGACGCAACGACATAGAAAAAATGTATGCCATGATAAGAGGTAATGGTGCTATAGTAGATATACCGCATATCACTAAACAGGAGGCAGAAAATGGCCTACGCAGGAAAAAACCACAGCCAACGCATGGCGATGCATCAGATGGTCGCCGAGAGGGCGAGGCAGGCAGGCGTCGAGCTGAGCCCGGAGCACTGGGAAGCCATTGACTTTGTTATCGACGTGTATGAAACCTGCCCGGAGTGCCGGCATGCGCGCGAACTGTCCAAAATGCTGGACACAGAATTCAGCGACCGGGGAGGACGCAAATATCTGTACCAGCTGTTCCCTACCGGTCCGGTGCGTCAGATCAGCGATCTGGTGCAGCTGAAACAGCTGGAAAATGAGACAGATGAGGGCTTTGGCACGTCTTATTAGGCGTAGCTACACGTGAATTGAGCCGGGGAGATCATCCCCGGCTTTTTTTTGCGCTTTTTTTGCTGATATGAAGTTTTTTTCGCGGTTTCTGCGACTTGTCGCGCTTGCCCGAATAGCCGCCTCTTTTCTCTCCCACGGGGGAAATTCTCAGTTGCCGGCCCTTGACCCAGGCCTTGCCTAGATCGCGCCTGATGTCTTTCGGCATGCCTTCAGGCAAGTCGACAAAGCTGTGATCTTCTTCAATGCTGATGCGGCCGATATGCTCGCTGGACAGTCCCGCCTCGTTGGCGATGGCGCCCACGATATTGCCTGGCTGCACATCATGGACGCGACCGACTTCTATGCGATAACGCTCCATGCCCGCCTCTGGCTGATGTGACCCGCCGCGTTGCTGGCGGGAGGCAGCCCGTCCCGGCCGGCGGTCACGGTTGAGATGACGGTGGCTGTCATGGTGGTCCCGTGGTGCTTTGCTGCCATCGTTGAGGAAACGCTCCCGTCGGCCCTGGGGCTTGTCGGATACCAGCAGGTCTTCGTTTCCCTGGTTCAGTTTGGCCAGCGCGGCGGCGATTTCCAGCGCGTCTATATCGCTTTCTTCCTGAAACTGCGCAATCAGGTCGCGATAAAACACCAGACCTTCCGGGTGATTGGTCAGGGTGTCGGTAATTTTCTGTTTGAACTGCTCGATGCGTCTGGCGTTGATGACGTCCGTTGACGGCATCTGCATGAGCTCGATTTTCTGCCGGGTGGCGCGCTCGATGGCGTGCAGCAGGCGTTTTTCGCGCGGTGCGACGAACAATATGGCTTCGCCGCTGCGTCCCGCACGCCCGGTGCGGCCGATGCGGTGTACATAGGACTCGGTATCGTGGGGAATATCGTAGTTGATGACCATCGAGATGCGCTCCACATCCAGACCGCGAGCCACCACATCCGTAGCGATCAGGATGTCGAGTTGGCCTTTTTTCAGGGCGTTAATGGTTTTCTCCCGCTTCGCCTGCGGAATTTCGCCGTTGATGGCAGTCGCCGCATAGCCGCGCGCGCGCAGGCGGTCGGCCAGTTCCACGGTCATGGTCTTGGTGCGCGAGAAAATGATAACGCCGTCGTAAGGCTCGGATTCCAGTATGCGCGTCAGCGCGTCAAGCTTGTTGCGGCCCGATGCGATCATGTAGCGCTGGCGAATGTTGGTCGCGGTGCTGGTTTTCTGCTTGATGGTGACCTGCTCTGGGTTGCGCAGATGCTTTTTGGCGATTTTGCGGATCACATCCGGCATGGTGGCGGAAAACAGCGCAATCTGGCGCTGGTCCGGCGTCTGTTCCAGTATCCATTCCACATCGTCGATAAAGCCCATGCGCAACATTTCGTCGGCCTCGTCCAGCACCAGTGTTTTCAGGCCGCTTAAATCCAGCGTACCGCGGCGCATATGGTCCATCACCCGGCCCGGCGTACCGACAACCACATGCACGCCGCGCTGCAACTGGCGCAACTGGCCACGGAAATCCGTGCCGCCGTATATCGGCAGCACATGAAAGCCTTTCAGACCGGAAGCATAGGTCTGGAACGCCTCGGCCACCTGTATGGCCAGTTCGCGCGTGGGCGCCAGCACCATCACCTGCGGGTTTTTCTGCCTGAGGTCGATATTGCTCAATACCGGCAAAGCGAATGCGGCGGTCTTGCCGGTTCCGGTTTGCGCCTGACCGATGACATCGCGGCCCGCCATAACCACGGGGATAATCGCGGCCTGAATGGGTGAAGGGGACTCATAGCCTGCTTTTTTGACAGCAGACATGACAGGCGCAGACAGACCCAATTCGTCAAAAGAACCGGGCGCGGAGGAATCAACAGACATAGGGGTACCAGAACAGCGCCGCAAAGACAGGAGCGTATAGAAAAAAACGAACCGCAGTATAACCGATTGCCAGCATGAATACTCGACAGTTTGACCCCGCTTGCATAGTATTCCCGCTTTCTTTCAACGACAGTGACATCGGTCCATGATCCATCTGCACAACAGCATGACCCGGCGCAAGCAGCCGCTCGACACCATTGAACCCAACCACGTGCGCATGTACGTCTGCGGCATGACTGTTTACGACTATTGCCACATCGGTCACGCGCGGGTGCTGGTGGTATTCGATGTTTTGTACCGTTACCTGCAGTTTCGCGGCTATAAAGTGACTTATGTGCGCAATATCACCGACGTTGACGACAAGATCATTCAGCGCGCCAACGAGAACGGCGAAGACATGGGCGCATTGACCCAGCGCTTCATCGACGCCATGCACGAAGACGCCGCCGAGCTGGGCGTACTGCCGCCCAGCCACGAACCGCGCGCCACCGAACACATGCAGGAAATCCTCGACATGACCACCTGCCTGATGGACAAGGACTTCGCCTACGCGGCGGATAATGGCGACGTGTACTACCGCGTGCGCAAATTCGATGGTTACGGCAAGCTGTCCGGCAAAACCATCGACGACCTGATCTCCGGCGCGCGCGTGGCAAAGGACGACGCCAAGGACGATCCGCTGGATTTCGCCCTGTGGAAAGCGGTCAAACCGGAAGAACCCGCCTGGGATTCACCCTGGGGCCGCGGACGCCCCGGCTGGCATATCGAATGCTCGGCCATGTCCACCCATGCGCTCGGTAATCATTTCGATATCCACGGCGGCGGTCAGGATCTGCTGTTCCCGCACCACGAAAACGAAATCGCCCAGTCCGAAGCCTGCACCGGCGAAACCTTCGCCAACCTGTGGGTGCATAACGGCTACGTGCAGATCGACAACGAGAAAATGTCCAAATCCCTGGGCAACTTCTTCACCGTGCGTGAAGTGCTGGAACACTACCAGGGCGAGGAACTGCGCTATTTCGTCATGTCCAGCCACTACCGCAGCCCGCTGAATTATTCAGACAAAGCGCTGGATCAGGCCCGCGCCGCGCTGGAAGGCTATTATCTGGCGCTCAATGGCGTGGAGATTGACGACACTCTGGAACCGCTGCCGGATTATGTGGAGCGCTTTACGCAAGTGATGGACGATGACATCAACACCGCCGAGGCGCTGGCGGTACTGGCGGACATCCGCAAGGAACTGAACCGCGCCCGCGATGGGGGGAATGATGCCAACGCCGCGCAACTGGCGGCTACGCTCAAACACCTTGGCGCTGTGCTGGGCCTGTTGCAGCAGGATCCGCAGGCTTATCTGAAAGGGGAATCTGGCGATGACGCCGAAATCGAGGCGTTGATCGAGCAACGGAATGTGGCGAGGGCGGAGAAAAACTGGGCCGAGAGCGACCGGATACGGGACCAGTTGCAGGCGATGGGGGTGATTATCGAGGATTCGGCGGCGGGAACAACATGGAGGAAGGGCTGAGGGATAACTGGAACTATCGCGCCGATATGCGTTGTGCCACCAGATTCGCGGCATCCTCGTCAGTCCGCGCTGGCCCGCCTGATCCCGTCGACGGCAACTTTACCCAGTAAGGCAATTTCTTCCTCATTGATGACATAAGGCGGCATGAAGTAGATCACATCGCCCAGCGGCCGCAGCAGGGCGCGGTTTTTCAGGGCGTGCTGATACACCTGATAGCCGCGTCGTTCGCGCCAGTCCCAGGGTTCGCGCGTTGCGCGGTTTTTAACCATTTCGATGGCGAGGATCATGCCGGTCTGGCGTATTTCCGCCACTTGGGGATGGTGTTCCAGTTCCGCCACGGATTCGGCCATGCGCTGCGCCAGTTTGCGGTTGTTTGCCAATACCGGCTGGTTTTCAAATATCGACATGGAGGCCAGGCCAGCGGCGCAGGCCAGCGGGTTGCCGGTGTAGCTGTGCGAATGCAGGAATGCGGTGAGGTTCTGGTGGTCGTCGTAGAAGGCCTGGTAGATTTGGTCGCGGGTGAGTATGCAGGCCATGGGCAGATAGCCGCCGGTGAGTCCTTTCGACAGGCCCATGAAATCGGGCGTGATGCCAGCCTGTTCGCAGGCGAACAGGGTGCCGGTGCGGCCGAAGCCCACGGCCATTTCGTCGGCGATGAGGTGGACGCCGTGGCGGTCGCAGGCTTCGCGCAGCAGTTTCAGGTATACCGGGTGGTACATGCGCATGTGTCCGGCGCATTGCACCAGCGGCTCGACAATGACGGCGCAGGTTTCGTGCGCGTG
>JALXFQ010000227.1 GCA_027067235.1 Gammaproteobacteria bacterium | reverse complement strand
CGCGGGCTACCACAGCCGCCAGTCAAAAGCGTGTGACAGGGGCACCCGGCGGTCGCTGTCAAAGGCCTGTGCGCTCAGGCGCGGGCCAGGTGGCGCCTGAAAGCGTTTGTGTTCGTTGACCCGCAGCAGCTGCGCCACCCGATACACTGTGTCGGCGTCAAAGCCGTTGGCGATGATGTCCTGCACGCCACGCCGTTGTTCGATCAGTTCGTGCAGGATGGCATCCAGCGTGTCGTAGTCCGGCAGGCTGTCGGCATCTTTCTGATCTGGCCGCAATTCCGCCGAAGGCGGTTTGGTCAGGGTATTTTCTGGAATAAGGCATTGGCCGCTGTTGTCATTCAGCCAGCGGGCGATGGCAAACACTTCGGTTTTATACAGGTCTTTCAAAGGCGCAAAGGCACCGGCCATGTCGCCGTACAGGGTCGAGTAACCCACGGCCAGCTCACTTTTGTTGCCAGTGGCCAGCACCAGTCCGCCGTGTTTGTTGGCCATGGCCATGAGCAGGTTGCCGCGAATCCGGGCTTGCAAGTTTTCTTCGGTCAGGTCGCTCTTGGTGCCGGCAAAAAACGGTTGCAGGGTCTCCAGGTAGGCGGAAAAAATCGGCTCGATGGGAACGGTACGGGTTTCAATGCCCAGATTATCCGCCAGGGCTTTGGCGTCTTGCAGTGAATGATCGGAAGAATAGCGCGACGGCATCAGCACGCCGGTGACGTTTTCCGGCCCCAGGGACTGCGTGGCCAGGGCCGCGGTGAGGGCGCTGTCAATGCCGCCGGACAAGCCGATCCAGGCGCGTTTGAAGCCGCTTTTGCGAAAGTAATCACCCAGCGCCAGCGCCATGGCGGCGTACAGGCGGGCCGCGTGCGAATCCGGGTCTTTGCCCAAGGCGGGGCTTTTTAGTGCCTGCGGACGGTGCAGTGTGATGACATCGGTTTCTGTCCAATCCCACTGACCGGTTTCCGGGTTGCCGTGGCCGGTTACGGTCAGCAGGTTTTCGCTGAATGCCGGGCAGCAAACGGCCTGTCCGTCGACGCGCACAAAGGGACTGCTGCCATCAAAAACCAGCCCGTCCTGCGCGCCCACCAGGTTACAGTAGGCGATAGGGCGTTGCCATTTTTGGGCGTGTTGCTGCAACAGGGATAGCCGCTGTTCGGGTTTATTGACAGCAAAGGGTGAGGCCGACAGGTTGATGAGCAGTTGCGCGCCCATGTCCACCTGTTCCTGCACCGGCTCGGCCGTGTCCCAGATGTCTTCGCAGACGCTGATGCCCAGGTGCATGGCCTGGCCATTGCTCAGTTGGTGTCGATATAACCCGGTGATCTGGCCGGGAACAAACCAGCGTTTTTCATCGAAAACCGCATAGTTGGGGAGTTTCTGCTTGCGGTGTTTGTGCACCACCTGGCCATTGCGCACCACCAGCGCGGTGTTAAAAAGGGCATCTCCCTCGCGTTCGGGTACGCCAAAAACCATGGCGGTGTTTTTGCCGGCGCTGAAGGCGATGATTTCATCCACGGCGCGCTCGCAGGCGCTGAGAAAATCATCCCGCAGCAACAGGTCCTGGGGCGGGTAGCCGCACACGGACAGCTCGGGAAACACCAGCAGGTCCAGACCGCGGGCATCGGCCTGACGCAGCAGGTCTCCCATGCGCCGGGTGTTGCCGATAATGTCGCCCACGGCCAGATTGACCTGGGCCAAGGCCAGGCGGAAGGTGGTGTTTGGGGGAGTGTCTGGCCGGTTCATGGCGAATTTTTCGGGCGGGGTTCAGCCGTTTCTTCGGGCCTGTCATCGGCAGTCGGCGCGTCTTCACGGAAATGGCAGCCGATACTGTTTTTGTTGGCCCAGGCCGACAGGGTGACAATGATGGCGCTGCGCACCGCATTGCGCAGGCCGACAAGCTCGTCGGTGAGTTGGGAATTGCGGTAAAACTGCTCA
>JALXFQ010000226.1 GCA_027067235.1 Gammaproteobacteria bacterium | reverse complement strand
GTGATTTCGGAAGCCTGGCGTTATAGTCATCTTCCGGGTGGGAATAACCAATGGCCAGCGCCACGTCGCACCGGTAGCCGCCCAGCTCCTCGCTGAATTCCCGGTTCACCCGCTCAGTATCAATGCCTTCCATCGGCGTCGCACCGATTCTGAGCCGCGCCAGCGTATGCAGCGCATTGCCCAGGGCAATATACAACTGCGCCCTGGTCCAGCAGCCATTGTCGCCGTTGTCGTCGGTATTCATCTCGGCAAACACAAACCCGCCAAAGGCGCTTTCCCGTTCCTGCGGCTGCGTACGCCCATCTTCGATGCCGTTGTCCACCACCTCGGCATAGTTTTCGCGGCGGTAGCGCGGATTGTGGGCCAGCAGCATGATCTGTGATGCATCGAACACATGCGGCTGGTTGAACTGGAACTTTTCTTCGAAGGTTCGACTCATGCGCTCTCGCGCCTGCTCGCTTTCGATGACGACAAAACGCCAGGGCTGGGAATTGATCGACGATGGCGACAAACGCAACGCCTCGAAAAAGACCTCGAGGTCCGCCTGCGACAGGCGCCGCGTCGGGTCATATTTCTTGACAGTGTGGCGCCAGTTCAAATCTTCCAGAATGGTGTTTCCCATGCTCAATTCTCCTCGTTGGTTACAAACATGAATTCCAGCCGCACGCCTTCCGGCCCCTGCACGAAAACCTGATGCTCACGGCTCTCGGGCACGGTACGTTCGTAAAAATCGGCATGCTGGCCATGCAGCCGCTGCATCAGCGCCGCATAGTCAGCGCCGGCAAAAGCGATATGATCCACCGGGCCCGCGCCGCTAACGGGTGCCGCGGTCTCATCGCCAAGATAATCCGCCAGACCGGGTTCCGCCCGGCCGGTTTCGACCAGGTGTATCAGCGGCCGGTCGCCAGAGTACATCCACGCACCACTGAACTGGAAAGGCGGGCGCAGGCCTTCTTTCAGGCCGGCCACCTGCGTAAGAAACTGTTTCATCTCGGCCAGCCGGGAGGTGCGTATCAGCACATGATTTATCGTCATGGTCATGGTCTTCTTCTGCCTGAATGTGGTTGATCGACAGCCTATACCTTGCGACAGGTATTGATAATGCATTAGATTATGAAATCATTATTCATTTATTCCGAAGAATATGAGCCGAATCGACGATATCGAGCTGTTTGTGCGAGTGGTCAAGGCAGACGGCCTGGCCGCCGCCGGCCGCCAGATCGGTCTGTCGCCTTCCAGCATGACGGCGCGCATCAATGCCCTGGAGCAGCGTTACGAAACACGCTTGCTGAACCGCACCACGCGCAGTCTTTCCCTCACCGACGCGGGGCAAAGGTTTTTTGAATCCTGCCAGCGCATACTGGAACAGCTGGCGGACGCCGAAGCCTGCCTGCAACAACACCAGCAGAGCCTGTCGGGGCGTCTGCGCATTACCGCGCCCACGGATCTTGGCGGCCAGTATATCGCGCCGACTCTGGCCGATTTCGTGCGCATCAACCCGGGAGTACAACCCTGTCTGCACCTGGGCGATGGCGTAGTGAATCTGATCGAGCAGGGTTTCGACCTTGGCATACGTTTCGGCAATCTGCCCGACAGCAATCTGGTGGTGCGTAAGCTGGCCGATAACCGCCGCGTTCTGGTGGCCGCGCCTGCTTACCTGGAAGAATACGGCAGACCGGCCCGCCCCGACGATCTGGCGGACCATCGCTGCCTGGTGCTGGAACGGCTGGGCGAAGCGCTCAATGAATGGCGCTTCCGCACAGGCAATAAACACATCACCGTGACCGTCAGCAGCGCCCTGTCCAGCAACGACGGCTCCATCATCCGGCGCTGGGCGCTGGCGGGAGCCGGTATCGCCTGCAAATCGGTCTGGGATGTCGGTATCGACCTGGCCGCCGGCAGGCTGGAAACAGTTCTCGACCCGTACACGCTGGGCTTTCAGGACAGCGACAAACCCAACACCGGCCTGCAGATCATCTACCCCAGCCGCCGCTACCTGCCTCGCCAGGTTGCGGCTTTCATCGACTTTATGCGCGCCCGCATGGACGTAGAGGGGCGGAAACTGCCGGCAAACCTTGCGACGTCAAGCAAAACCCCTTAACCTCTGCGCCACTGTTTCTGAAGGCTGATGCGGAGGTTTGGCTATGGACATGGCTCAGGCGCGATTCAACATGATTGAGCAGCAGGTGCGGCCCTGGGATGTGCTGGATCGCAGGGTGCTGGAGGTACTGGAGCAATTGCAGCGCGAGGACTTCGTGCCGCCGGACTACCGCAATCTGGCGTTTGCCGATATCGAAATACCGCTCGGCCATGGCCAGGTCATGCTCGACCCCAAGACCGAGGCGCGTCTGGTGCAGGAGCTGGAACTGACTGCCAACGACCATGCGCTGGAAATCGGCACCGGCAGCGGCTTCATGACCGCGCTTATGGCTTCGCTGGCGAAGCAGGTGGACAGCGTGGAGATCATTCCCGAACTCAGCGTCGCCGCGGCGGAGAAACTGAAGGATTTCGACAATATCACGCTGCAGACCGGCGATGCCGCCAACGGCTGGGGCGAAAAACAGAAATGGGATGCCATACTGCTCACCGGCTCCGTGCCGGCGTTGCCGGAGGCATTTGAACAAATGCTCAAACCCGGCGGCCGGCTGGTGGCGGTGGTTGGCACGGAGCCGATCATGACTGCGCGGCTGTATCGCAGAATCGGCAGCGACAGCGCGTTCGGGCGGGCGCTGTTTGATACCGTCATTCCACCCCTGCTGAATGTGAAAAAACCGGCGGCCGCCTTCGCCCTGTAGATGAAACAACTGAGCGTCGAAGAGCTGCAGCTGTGGCTGCAGGACGACAGCAAGATAAAACCGCTGATTCTCGACATCCGCGAAGTCTGGGAATACCGGAAAAGCCACCTGCCAGATACCCAGCTCATGCCTATGCGCACCGTACCCGCGCGGCTGTTCGAGCTGGACAAACACCGGGAAATCGTCATTATGTGTCACCACGGCGTACGCAGCCGCATGATGACCCGGTTTCTCGAACAACAGGGCTTTACCGCTGTTTACAACCTCATCGGGGGCATCGATGCCTGGTCGAAAGAAATCGATCCGTCTGTTCCGCTTTACTAGTCCCGTGATCATGGCGTTGTGGCCAGGCGCTCTTTTCGCCAGCAGCCTGCTCGATCTGTATCAGGCCGCTTTGCAGAATGACCATGAATACCTCGCCGCGCGCGCCGAATATGAAGCCGACTCTGTCGCAACAAAAATCAGCCGTGCCGATCTGCTGCCATCGCTTACCCTGTCCGCCGACAGCGGCAAGATAGACCAGGAAATCAACCGCGACTCGGGCAGCCTGTTCACCCAGGGCCGCAGTCGCTTCAGCGACCGTGGCTATTCACTCAGCGCGCGTCAGTCTCTGGTGGACATCGCCAAATGGCGCCAGCTGAAAAAATCCCGCAGCGAGATCAGCGCCGCCGCAGCGCGCTGGCGGGCGCAACAACAATCCCTGATCGCCCGTCTGGTCATGGCCTGGCTTGACGTGCTGGAAGCGCAGGATGCGCTGGATCTGGCGCAGGCCGATGAAAAAGCCGTTTCCCAACAGCTTGAACTGGCGCAATCTCGACTGGATGCGGGGCTGGCCGCAATCACCGAAGTACACGAAACCCGCGCCCGAAAAGGGCTGGCCCGGGCGCGGCGAATTCAGGCCGAAGCTGCGCTGGGTGATGCCCGCTCGCGACTGCAGAGCATGACCGGCATCGCCGACGCGCCGACACCAGCGTCATTCAAACTGGCCAACATGGGCAGCCTTGATACCTGGCTGGAAAAGGCCGCACAGCACAGCGCCAAGCTGGAAGAAGCCAGGGCTGCACTGGCGGCGGCGGAAGCCGAATGGCAAAGCGGCAGGGCCGGTCATTATCCGGTACTGGATCTGGTGGGCGAACAAAGCTACCGCGATGCCGGCGGCAGCGTGTTTGGCGACGGCCGCGAATCCACTCGCAAATCGGTCAAGCTGGAACTGTCCGTGCCGCTGTTTCAGGGCGGCAAAACCCTGTACCGGAACCGCCAGCTCGAGCACAAACGCCAGGCCGCTCTGGAACAGCTGGCCGCCGCGCGTCAGAACCTGGTTGCAAACATCACTGCCTCGTACAACGCCCTCGGCAGCAGCGCGGAGCAACTTCAGGCCCTGCAACTGGCCGTGGACGCCGCCCGCCAAAGTACGCAGGCCAAATCGCAGAGCTTCGATGCGGGCCTGGCCTCCAATCTCGACATACTCAACGCAGAAGGTGAATTACTGCAGGCACAGCGGGAAAGAAACCAGGCCCGATATGCGCAAATCCGCGCCTGGGTCAGGTTACATCAGCAAGCGGGGCTACTCAGTGAAAAACATCTGGGTCAATTGGCAGGTATCGCCCAATAACCGAACGCCGAACTACGCGCCCATCACGACGGAAATCACCAGTAGCTGCAAGCTAATTGCTGGCGGCTTTCCAGAATACGTGTTCCCAGTTCATTTCCTGCGTTTCTTCGCCGCCGCCCGGAGCGCAACGGCATAGGCACTGTTCGCCCTGACGTCGAGAATGGCGAGTTCCAGTATCATGTTTGTCATTCAGTCATCAAAGAACGCACCCGTCTGACGGCGATTGAAGCTGTTTGCAAATATCCTTCCGCCTCTTTTTTGTAGCGATCGGTACAATAATTATTGACATTAAGAACCGGTCAGTCCAATATACCTTCATGCAACGCACCAAAGGCAGGCCCAGGCAGTTTGACGAGCAGCAAGCGCTGGTCGCCGCGATGAATTATTTCTGGGAGAACGGCTACGATGCGTCATCGCTGAGTGATTTGCTGACGGTCATGGGCATTGGCAAAAGCAGTTTTTATCAGGCCTTTGGCAGCAAGGAGCAGTTGTTTCGTGAAGCGCTGGAATTGTATGCGCACACCAGCAACGGCTTTATTCAGGACTTGCGCGAACAGATGTCCGAAAAACAGGTTTTGCTGGCGCTGGCGCAATCAGCGGTGGATGACATGAAGGCCACGGGCAAAACCAAAGGCTGCCTGGTGATGAATTCCGGGGCGGAGTGTTACCGCCAGCACCCGCAAATGGCGGAGCTGATCCAGTATGAATACAAGGCGTTTCACAAAATATTTACTGAACTGGTACGCGCCGGACAGGCCGCTGGCGATATATCAAACGCCACAGAAGCGGCAATTCTGGCGAGTATATACATGAGCCTGGTGAACGGACTGGTGGTGATGATCAAGGCCGGAGCCGATGATGAGCAAATTGAATCCGTTATGGCGCATATTTCTGCCCAGTTGGCGTGAGTGCTTTTTTTGGCTTACTTTTGTACCGACCGGTACATTATATCGCACTGACACAACGGTGTCAGCATGGCTTGCTTACAATCGCTCCGAAAAATTTATTACGCCGCGGCGGATGGCGTTTTTTATCCGCCCTTACGACAAGGAAAAAACCATGAACACAATGAAAAAAACCATCGCCGCATTGGCTGTCGCCGCAACGACACCTGTTTACGCAGACCCCGCCGCGCCGGAAAAACCAGCACTGATCGATGTCGTATCCACCCAAGAAGCCACCGGCGACGTGGCAAAAGTGTATGACGAAATTCAGGCGCAGTGGCAGTTCGTGCCGAACCCGATCAAGCTGTACAGCA
>JALXFQ010000225.1 GCA_027067235.1 Gammaproteobacteria bacterium | reverse complement strand
GGAAATATTGCGCGAAAACCAGCGTCGCACAGCCGAAGTCAGCGCTTCCATCAGCCCCGGCTATACTCTGAGCCAGGCCACTGCTGCTATTCGGACCGCTTTGGCGGACTGGGCTCTGCCGGCCGGCTATCACTATTATCTCGGTGATGCGGCGACAGAACTGAAGCAGGGCAGAAACAAATCCCTGATGTTACTGGGTCTGGCACTGTTTCTGGTCTTTGTCGTGCTGGCGGTGCAGTACGAATCGCTGCTCAATCCACTGGTCATCATGCTGTCTGCGCCGGTCAGTCTCATCGGCGTGCTGATCGGGCTGAAACTGACTGGCACGCCGGTCACCATGCCGGTATGGCTGGGCATGATCATGCTGGCCGGCATTGTGGTGAACAACGCCATTGTGCTGGTGGAGACAATTCAGCAACGGGTGGACGCGGGGGCTGATCTGCCCGGAGTGGTGGTGGAAGCTGCGCAGTTGCGTCTGCGTCCCATACTGATGACCACCCTGACTACCGTGGCGGGCATGCTGCCGCTGGCCGCGGGCCTGGGCGAGGGGGCGGAAATGCTGCAGCCACTGGCCATTACCATCGTCTCGGGCCTGAGCTTTGCTCTGCTGGTCAGTCTGCTGCTGGTGCCGGTGCTGTATGACCAGATGCACAGACGCCATGCCGCCAAACATAAAAAAGCCCCGTCAGAAAGTATCTGACGGGGCTTTTCAAGTCCTGGCTGCCCGGGCTGTGTCAACGCCGGGCAATCATAACCGGTTCAGGCGGGGTTGACGTTTTCCGCCTGTAGTCCCTTTTCGCCTTCCCGGATATCGAAGGTCACTTGCTGACCATCGTGCAGGGTGCGGCGACCTTCACCATTGATGGCGCGGTAATGCACGAATACATCCGGGCCGTTTTCCTGTTCAATAAAACCGAAACCTTTGTCGTCATTAAACCATTTAACAACGCCTGAAACTTGATCTGACATAACATCCTCAAAAATAAAAATACGCCCTGGGGCGCGAAACATTAAAGCGGCCCGATGCAGCCTGCACGCGCCCGGGAAACCCCCACGCGCCCGCCTGCCACGAACCACGGCGCACAGTATACCTGAAAAAGGCCCGTGAAAAAGCCAGTAAGGCTGTTTTTCTGACGCAAGTCCGGACGCAGCATCCTTGCGGGCGCTGTTTTGCGGCGTCGGTGGCCCTGTCAGAACAGCGTGTAGATGAATGGCGCGACAGCGGAACCCTGCGCCAGTACCAGCAGCGCGCCCAGTAGCAACAGCACGATGACAATCGGGGCAAGCCAGAATTTTTTGCGTTCTTTCATGTACGCCCAGAGGTCAGCCAGTAAATCACCCATCAGAAAGGTTTCTCCAGATTTTCGGGTTTAGGTTGTTCGCTGTTTACGCGATAGGTCTTCGTCGTTTTATCCAGCTTTCTCGCCATCGGATCTTTTCCGGCCAGTCTGAAAAACAGCGAAACAGGCAGAAACAAGACGAAAAATACCACGCCAAGTATGATTCTCGAATTGATCCAGCCCAGCAGCAGACCGATTTTCATCCAGATTTTATAAAATGGGTCAAGTACCCGGGGAAACAGCAGGGCAGCAGCGATAAAAGCGCCACCGGTGATCCACGGCCAGCCGAGCAGATTGATGGGCCGATCGCCCCACCAGGGGAATAACAGTCCGAACAGGCCAATCAACCCGGCTGCCATGATGAGACCGAATTCACGGTAATCCCGGGTGCTTGCTTGTGTCTTGCTTGTTTTCATATCAATCCAGTGCAAATTCTTCTTTCCAGGAATCGTCCTGCTTCCGGTCGGGCTGGTCGGTCTTGCTCATCAAATAGTTTTCCACGACCAGGTAATCCATCCCGGTGCGCATGAAGCAGCGGTAGGCATCTTCCGGCGTACAGACGATGGGTTCGCCTCTCACGTTAAATGAGGTGTTGACCAGCACCGGGCAGCCGGTCTTATCCCTGAAGGCGCTGATCAGGGCATGATAGCGCGGATTGGTTTCTTTATGTACGGTCTGTATGCGTGCTGAATAATCAACATGGGTAATGGCGGGCAGGGAAGACCGCGGAACATTGAGTTTTTCGATGCCGAACAGCTTCTGTTGCTCCCCGGTCATGGGCAGGCGGTGCTTTTCCTGCACTGGCGCGACGATCAGCATATAGGGACTGGGTCGATCCTGTACAAAAAACTCGGCGACATCTTCCGCCAGTATGGAGGGCGCAAATGGCCGGAATGACTCACGGTACTTGATTTTCAGATTCATGACCGATTGCATTTTCTGGCTGCGTGGGTCGCCAATGATGGAGCGCCCGCCCAAGGCCCGTGGGCCGAACTCCATGCGTCCCTGAAACCAGCCGACGACTTTTTCATCGGCCAGTATCTGCGCCAGTTTCGGCATGAGTTCGGCATCGTCAAGGCGGGTGTATTCTGCGCCAATGGCGTCCAGTTCGGTCTCGATCTGCGGGTCTTTATATTTCGGCCCCAGATATGATCCTTTCATGCTGTCTGGAGTGGTGACAATACGTTCAGCCCTGTATTTTTCGTACCAGGCCACCTGTGCAGCGCCGAGAGCGCCGCCGGCATCACCCGCCGCCGGCTGTATCCATATATCCCTGAAAATGTTTTCTCGAAGTAACACACCGTTGGCTACGCAGTTCAGCGCCACGCCGCCCGCCAGACACAGATAGTCGGCGCCGGTTTCCTTCTGTATGGTGCGCGCCAGCCTGAGGACGATGTCTTCCGTGACCACCTGTATGGAGCAGGCGATATCCATTTCTTTCTGGCTCAGCCCGGTTTCCGGGGTGCGCGCCGGCCCGCCGAACAGATCGGCGAACTTGTCGTTGGTCATGGTCAGACCGGTGGCGTAATTGAAATACGACATGTCCAGACGGAAAGTGCCGTCGTCTTTCAGATCCAGCAGATGGTCCAGGATCAGGTCGACGTACTTCGGTTCGCCATAGGGCGCCAGGCCCATGAGCTTGTATTCGCCGGAATTGACCCGAAAGCCGGTGTAATAGGTGAACGCGGAATAGAGCAGACCCAGTGAATGCGGGAAGTCGATCTCCCAGAGCGCCTTGAGTTGATTGCCTTGTCCCAGCCAGGCGGATGTAGTAGCCCACTCACCGACGCCATCCAGGCACAGAACCGCAGCCTTTTCAAACGGGCTGGGGAAAAATGCCGAGGCGGCGTGTGACTGGTGGTGTTCGGCAAAAAGCAGAGTCGGCAACGCCTGTTTGCTGCATTCGCCGAGCGTAGCCAGCTGCTTTTTCAGTGTGCTTTTCAGATACAGTTTTTCCTTCAGCCATACCGGCATCGCTGCAATAAAAGAGCGAAATCCTTTCGGCGCATAGGCCAGATAGGTTTCCAGCAGACGCTCGAACTTGACCAGGGGCTTGTCGTAAAACACGACATCGGAAATGTCCGTCAGATCGATGCCCGCTTCATCCAGGCAATACTGCAGGGCGTTGGCCGGGAAACCGGCATCATGTTTTTTGCGCGTGAATCGCTCTTCCTGGGCGGCAGCAAGAATCTCGCCGTCAGCCAGCAGGGCGGCCGCACTGTCGTGATAATAGGCGGAGATTCCGATGATGTATTTCATGTCAGTGCACGATGCCGGGAAGAAACTTCAGGCTACAGACGGCCCCGGGCGAGTGACCCGGTTTCCCGGTCTCAGGGCGAAACAGGGAAGACTTCGATAATATCAACCAGGCCCTGTTGCAGATGGAAACGAATGCCTTTTCCGGGGTAGGCCAGGGTATTACCCCTGTCGGCGACGACAGCCGGACCATAGGTGGTGACGACCTGGTAGGCCGGCATGCCGAAGCCCACGCCGGATTGCGTGGTATAGGGCGACTGGCTGTTGCCCTTGAAAGCCATTTTCCGGATCAGCTCCCTGCCGCTGACGCGCAGCCGGGTGTTGTCGTCCAGATCAGTTTCCAGTACCAGCGCATCGGTTACCAGCTGGCGGGCGGTTCTGGTCTGGGGAAACACGGCGCTGACCTTGCTCATGGGGTCGCCCAGTTTGATTTTCTGCAGACCTGTGCCTTCGATGATCTGCAGGTCGGCAGCCAGGTATTCGAGCAGCAGGGCGAGTTTGCGGTCCTGTTCGGTTTCGGCCGTTGCGTCATGTATGTTCAGCATGAGGCTGAGGCCAATCAGGACAAAAATTCTGATTCTGTTCACCGCATTTACTCAGTTGAAAATGGATTTTTCCAGCATGGCCCAGTGGCTGTCCCAGCCGGCCAGCGGCTTTTCCCGGTAGCCGCTGCGCACATAATGGGCGATGCTGCCTTCCATAATGTACATCAGCATACTGGTAATATCCTCTACCGGGAAATCGAGGCTTTTTTCCATCGCGCCCTGGCGCAGGATCTGGCGCAGTTGCGCGCCCACCTGATCATAAAATTTTTCCACCCGGTTCTGTAATCGTTCGGACTCGGTGAGCAGTACGTCACCATACAGCAGGCGGGCGATGCCGGGATTCTTGTCGGCAAAGCCCATGATCAGGGCCATGATTTTCTGTATTCGCCCGGCGCAGTTCGAGTCTTCTTCCTGGATGCGGTTGATCAAGGTGAAAATGGACTGATCGACAAAATCCAGCAGTCCTTCGAACATTTTGGCCTTGGACGGAAAATGCCGGTACAGGGCGGCTTCGGATACGCCGATCTTGCGTGCCAGCGCTGCGGTGGTGATGCCCGAGCCGGTATTCTCTTCCAGCATGGTGGCCAGCGCCACCAGGATGTCCTGTTTACGATTTTTTGATCGAGTCGCTGCCATGATGTTTTTCTTCAAAGGTTGGCAGGGCGTTTAGTGTTGGCGAATGTGCTGTTTTCCGCATATCCGTGCGGGGTTCAGCTTCCCCATATCGAGCCCTTTGGTTATTGTCGGTTTTATCTCCCAGGCTGGCAGGATCCATTTGAAACCGGGTCCTGTCAGGTAAGCGGATAATGACATATCCGACCCAGCGTTGCATCTGTTGGTCGGCATATTCGAACCGATAAAGCCGGGTAAATCCCATGCGGCCGCCGATTCGTTGCGGTCGGGTTTTTTCCAGCGCAACACTGCCGTCAAGAAACTGGAATCCCAGTTGCGAGCAGTGCCGGCGGGCGGCGCCGATGGCATACACCCGCGCCTGGTTGCCGTTGAGCCAGTACAAGCCGAACAGCGCCGCGAGGATGAGCAGTAGCAGGGCGTTCACGGGCAGAAGATCTTGCCGGGATTGAGGATATTGTCCGGATCGAATTCAGCTTTCAGTCTGCGCATCAGATCCAGGCTGACGGCGTCGATTTCCTGGTCGATGAAATCGCGTTTCTCGGTGCCCACGCCGTGTTCTCCGGACAGGGTGCCGCCCAGTTCCAGCACCAGAGCGAATAACGACCGCAGGCATTGCCGGGCGTTGGCGTTTTGCGCCTGGTCGGTGTTGTCGTACAGCAGGTTGACATGAATATTGCCGTTGCCGGCATGGCCGAAATTGACGATGCTAAGCTGGTATTGTTCGCCCAGGCGCTCGATGCCGTGAATCAGCTCGGGAATACGGGTTACCGGCACCACCACATCTTCATTCAGCTTGCTCGGCGCGATTTTGCGCAGGGCGGGAGACAGGGCCTTGCGTGTCGCCCACAACTGGCGGGATTCCGCTTCACTGGTCGCAATACGCTGTTCCAGCA
>JALXFQ010000224.1 GCA_027067235.1 Gammaproteobacteria bacterium | reverse complement strand
AACCAGACGTTTGTGGCCGGTTTGTTGCAGCGCGCGGCGGCATTTGATGACCATGACATCCGCCACCGCGTCCTGAAACGCCCAGGCGATATCCGCCACCGTCTGCGCGCTATCATCACTATTCTGGATGGTGGTCAGGGCAAAGGTTTTCAGACCGGAAAAACTGAAATCCAGCCCCGGGCGGTCGCACATGGGACGCGGAAAACGGAATCGCTGCGGATTGCCCTGCTCCGCCGCCTGCGCCAGCACCGGCCCGCCGGGGTAACCCAGACCCAATAGCTTGGCGGTCTTGTCGAAGGCCTCGCCAGCAGCGTCGTCCAGCGATTCGCCCAGAATCCGGTAACGCCCCAGACCCTGCACATCCGCCAGCAAGGTGTGTCCGCCGGAAACCAGCAGCGCCAGAAACGGAAAAGCCGGCTGGTCGGGTTCCAGCATGGGCGCCAGCAAGTGACCTTCCATGTGGTGTACGCCTACCGAGGGTATACCCAGCGCCCAGGCCAGGCTGCGGCCGTACCCCGCCCCTACCAGCAGGGCCCCGGCCAGCCCTGGCCCGCGCGTGTAGGCAACGCCGTCGATATCGCTGACCTTCAGTCCTGCTTGATCCAGCACGCTATGCACCAGAGGAGCCAGCTTGCGGATATGATCCCGCGCCGCCAGCTCCGGCACTACGCCGCCGTATTCGGCGTGGGTCGCCAGCTGGTCGGCCACGCCATGAGCCAGCAGACCATTGTCAGTATCGTAGATGGCCACTCCAGTATCGTCGCAGGAAGTCTCTATGCCCAGTATTTTCAAGGGATATACTCAAATTATCATTGTACTTCAGACCGCGAAAAATATAGAATCGCGCGTCTTTCAAGGAACAGGGCGTATTGTGCCCTGATTTTGCAACGATTTACGAGGTAAAACCTTTATGCCTTTAGTCAGGGTCAAACCCGATGAGCCGCTGGATTATGCTCTGCGCCGCTTCCGCCGCTCTTGTGAAAAAGCCGGCGTTTTCTCCGAGTCACGCCGCCGCGAATTCTACGAGAAGCCGACCTCCGTGCGCAAACGCATGAAAGCCGCCGCGCGTAAACGCGAACTGAAAAAAATGTCTCGCGAATCCCGCCGCTTTACACGCAAGTACTGATCTTTCGCCTGTCATGTCACTCAAGGACACAATCACCGATGACATGAAGGCCGCCATGCGCGCCAGGGACAAGGACACACTGGATGTGCTGCGCATGGCCAAAGCCGCCATTCAGCGCAAGGAAGTGGACGAACGCATCGAGCTGGATGACGCGCAGACACTGGCCGTGCTGGAAAAGATGCTGAAACAGTCACGCGACGCCATTGAACAATTCAACAAGGGCGGCCGCGACGATCTGGCGAGCAAGGAACAACAGACGCTGGATGTGCTCCAGCCCTATCTGCCGGAACCACTATCTGATGACGAAATCGCTGAACTGATTGGCGAGGCCATCAGCGCCACCGGCGCAAGCTCCATCAAGGACATGGGCAAGGTCATGGGCATGCTCAAGCCAAAACTGCAGGGCCGCGCCGACATGGGCGCCGTTTCCAGAACCATCCGCGAGAAACTGGGCTGAGCCGCTGCTCTGCTGACTTGCCAGCCACATCCGGTTAGACTTCACCGATGGCTGGCCGCATCCCCCCCCAATTCATTGAAGATCTGATCCAGCGCATCGATATTGTCGATGTCATCGACGCTCGCGTACCGCTAAAAAAAGCCGGCAAGGAATATACCGCTTGCTGCCCTTTCCATAACGAAAAAACGCCTTCTTTTACGGTCAGCCCGAGCAAGCAGTTCTATCATTGCTTCGGTTGTGGCGCCCATGGCACCGCCGTGGGTTTTCTGATGGATTACGAAAACCTGTCTTTCCCCGAGGCGGTGGAGGCGCTGGCGGATCAGGCCGGCATTCCGGTCCCGCGAGAAGCGCCGG
>JALXFQ010000223.1 GCA_027067235.1 Gammaproteobacteria bacterium | reverse complement strand
TGTTGTTTGTGGACGAGGTGCATCGTTTCAACAAGGCCCAGCAGGATGCTTTTCTGCCCTATGTGGAGGACGGAACTTTCCTGTTTGTTGGCGCCACCACGGAAAACCCCTCTTTCGAGCTCAATAACGCGCTGTTGTCACGGGCCCGGGTCTATCATCTGCAAACCCTGTCCGAGCAGGACATCGAGCATATTCTGGCGCGGGCGCTGGCCCATGAACAGGGACTGGCGGGCGCTGTCGAACTGGCGACCGATGAAGTGTTGTCCTTATTCGCGTCTGCCGCCGACGGTGACGCCCGTCGCGCCCTGGGTTTTCTCGAACAGGCAGCCGACCTCAGCGCTGAGAGCGGCAAGCGGATCACGCTGGAGCTGGCCCGGCAGGTGGCCAGCGGGACGGTGAAACGTTTCGATAACGGCGGCGAGTATTTTTACGACACGATCTCCGCATTGCACAAATCAGTGCGGGGTTCCAATCCGGACGCGGCGCTGTACTGGCTGGCGCGTATGCTGGACGCCGGCTGCGACCCGCTGTACGTGGCCAGGCGGGTGGTGCGCATGGCCAGCGAAGATATCGGCAACGCCGATCCGCGTGCCCTGCAACTGGCCCTGAATGCCTGGGATGTGCAGCAGCGACTGGGCAGTCCCGAGGGCGAACTGGCCCTGGCCCAGGCGGTGGTGTACCTGGCCTGCGCAGCCAAAAGTAACGCTGTTTACCAGGCCTGGAAGGCGGTAATGAAAGATGTGCGCGAGCGACCCACGGAAGCCGTGCCCATGCATTTGCGCAATGCACCTACCCGGCTGATGAAAGAAGAGGGTTACGGCAGCGACTACCGCTATGCGCACGACGAGCCCCATGCCTATGCCGCCGGAGAGAATTATTTTCCTGACGGCTTTGCGCCAAAGCAGTATTATTCGCCGGTGGACAGGGGGCTGGAAAAGAAAATCCGGGAAAAACTGGCCTTTCTGCGTAAACTTGATCAACAGGCAAAAGGGAGTGAACATCAGTGAATCAGTGGCTAGCTATCGCAGCCGGCGGGGCTTTGGGCGCGATCGGGAGATTCTGGGTATCCGGCTGGATCTATGAGACGTTCGGCAAAGGCTTTCCCTGGGGCACGCTGGCGGTCAATGTGCTGGGTTCGTTCGCCATGGGTCTGTTGTTCGTGTTTCTGGTGGAAAAAACCGCCGCCGACCCGGTCTGGCGCTCGTTCATCATGGTCGGCATGCTGGGCGCTTTCACTACTTTTTCCACTTTCTCGCTGGAAACCCTGCAACTGCTGGAGGGCGGCGAAGCGCTGCGCGCCGGACTGAACATGCTGGTCAGTGTGCTCAGCTGCGTGCTGGCGGCCTGGGCTGGCGTCACGCTCAGCCGTCATTTTATTGTCTGAAACCGTTAACTTTGCGAACTGACTGAACATGCTCGATCCTCAATTATTACGCAACGATCTTGATGCCGTAACCCGCAATCTGGCGCGGCGGGGCTATCAGCTGGACAAACAGGCCTTTGCCGACCTGGAGCAACAGCGCAAGGCCTTGCAGGTGACCACCCAGGAGCTGCAGGCGAAGCGCAATCGCCTCTCCAGAGCCATCGGCCAGGCCAAGGCGAATGGCGAGGACATCGAGCCGTTGCTGGCGGAAGTATCGCGTCTGGGCGAACAGCTGAAGCAGGCCGAATCGGAATTGCACGAGCTGCAGGGGCGCATGAATGATCTGGCCATGGGCATTCCCAACCTGCTTGCGGATGACGTGCCGGACGGGCGTGATGAAGATGACAATGTCGAAGTGACGCGCTGGGGCGAGCCGCGTACATTCGATTTCGAACCAAAAGATCATGTGGATCTTGGCGAGAACGCCGGACTCGATTTCGCAACGGCGGCCAGGATCACCGGTTCGCGTTTCGTCGTGATGTCTGGCGATCTGGCCCGCCTGCACCGGGCGCTGGCGCAGTTCATGCTCGACCTGCATACCGGCGAACATGGTTATACCGAAATGAATGTGCCGTTTCTGGTCAATGACGACAGTCTGCGCGGCACCGGGAATCTGCCGAAATTTGGCGAAGATCTGTTCCGGCTGGAAGGAGACTTCGGCTATTCACTGATACCCACGGCGGAAGTGCCGGTGACCAATATCGTGCGTGAAAGCATACTCGATGCTGATGATCTGCCGCTGAAAATGGTGGCCCATACGCCCTGTTTTCGTTCCGAGGCCGGCTCCTATGGCCGGGATACGCGCGGCATGATTCGTCAGCACCAGTTTGAAAAAGTCGAGCTGGTGCAGATCGTACAGCCGGAACACTCGCTAGCGGCGCATGAAACGCTGACCGGCCACGCGGAAACCGTATTGCAGAAGCTGGGACTGCCTTACCGTAAAGTGATACTGTGTGCGGGCGATACCGGTTTCTCCTCGCGCAAGACCTATGACCTGGAAGTCTGGCTGCCGGGGCAGAATGCATATCGGGAGATTTCGTCCTGCAGCAACTTTGGTGATTTTCAGGCGCGCCGCATGAAGGCGCGCTGGCGCCATCCTGACAGGAAAAAGCCGGAACTGGTGCATACCCTGAACGGTTCCGGACTGGCGCTGGGGCGAACACTGGTTGCGGTGATGGAAAACTATCAGAACGCCGATGGCTCCATCGACGTGCCCGCAGTTTTGCAGCCCTATATGGGCGGCAAGGCCATCATCAATTCCGCCACCTGACAGCAAAAAAGCGCGTGGGCAAGGTGCTGCTGTTACCGTTGCGGTTGCTGGTTTTTCTGGTTCGCTTGCCCATCGTGCTGCTGGATCTTCTGATCTATCTGCTATACACCGTTATTCTGTATGTTGTTGCCATACCCGGTTTTGTCATCCACGCACTTTACCAGCTTGCCCGTTATCCGTTTCGGCGGCGTGGCGAAACCCGGCCGGATCGTTTCAGGGTGCGCTGGTTCCTGGCCGGGCCGATACAGATGTATCTCGAAAAACAGCGGGAAATCCTGTCCTGGCTGTGGGCCTCGTGGCGCGTTTTCGGTTCGCGCAAGCAACGGGAAGCGAACAGAATACGGTTGAGGCAACGCTACCAGACCTATTTCCAGCGCGAAGAGCCGACGCTGAATGTGCAGCAGACCGCTCCCCGGCGGCGACGCCGGTCAACCGCTGGCAAAAATGTTCTACCGGATATTCCCGTTTTTGGCGAACAGCCGGACCTTGCCCATGACCGGGCAAGTCAGGCGGCGATGATCACCTTGCCCTGTCCCCATTGCGGTGAAGCCGGTGAAGATTATGTGGCGCAGCACGAGCAGGCGGTGGTTTACCAGTTTGTGCAACATCCTGGCGGGCAGTATGCAGGAGCCGACACTGTGCGCCGCTGCGTGCTCTGTGGCGAGGTCAGCTATATCGTGGAAGTACTGAAAAACAAGGGTGTATATAATTTGAAGACACAGCAATGGGAAGCGGAGCCGGCCTGGCGATCCAGACCGGTGAGAAAGATCGCGATGACAGGGCCCGGGGGTGCGACGTGACGCTGATTCGACAGTTTTCGCTGGTGATACTGTTGCAGATCGTGGCGGTGATGATTGGCGCGGCCTTCATCAGCATGAACAGCCTGCGCCAGCATTTGATCAATGAAATGGACATGCGTGCGGAGATTACCGCCACATCGCTGGAGGAGTCGCTGAAGCCGGTGCTGGCCTCGGGCGACACCACCCTGGCCAATGCCATCATCAATGCCATGTTCGATCAGGGCTACTTTCGCGAAATCAGTGTCGAGTCAGCCGCTGGCAAGGTGCTTGCCGGGCGCGAAAAGGCGCTGACGTTTGAAGGACTGCCGCAATGGTTCGTCAATCTGGTGCGGATGCGGCCGCATGCGGTAACGCGACCGATTCCGGTTGATGGCAAGGTGGCCGGCAAGGTCAAGGTGTTGAGTCACCCGGGCAACGCCTACCACGACCTGTGGCGCAATGGTGTGAAAACAGTGATCTGGGTGCTTGCGACGGGTTTATTCCTGTTTCTGGTTATCATGTTCATACTGCGCAGGGTAAAACATTCGCTATCCGCCGTGGAGCAGCAGGCTTACGCCATCAGCCAGCGTCATTTCGTCATCAATGATGACCAGCCGCGCTCGCGCGAACTGGCCAATGTCGCCAGCGCCATGAACAATCTGTCGCACAAGGTCAAGGACATGCTCAAGCATCAGTCCCAACTGGCTGAATCACTGCGCAAGCAATTGTTTCTGGATACGGTTACCGGTCTGCATAACCGTCACAGTTTCGAGACCCGGGTCAGCTATTTTCTGGACTCGCCAGAGCATGGGGACGATGGCGTCGTGATACTGTTTCAGTACGACAATCTCAGACAATACCGGGATATCTTCGGCTACGAAGACACCGACAGCCTGCTCCGATCCATGGGGCGCATTATCCGTAATGCCTGCAGCGACCATGCGGCGGTGCTGGCGCGACTTACCGGCGCGGAATTTATTGTCTATCTGGAACAAAGCACAGCCACGGACGCGATCGGTATAGTCGAGCAGGTTTGTGACAGTTACGCCGAACTGGATCAAAAGGGTGACCAGGATATCATTACGGGCCCCAGATGCGGTATTGCGCTCACCCGGGTGGACAGCAGTTATTCCGATTTGCTGCGCGCGTCGGATATTGCCCTGCAGGTAGCGAAAAGACCCAGCTGGGACAAAAACTGGCATATCTACGGGGAAAACTCAGATACGCAGGTCTCCGCATACAGTGAAGAGCGCTGGCGGGCCAATCTGCAGGAGGCGATCACCCATCACCATATTACCTTCCTGTCGCAGCCTGCCGTGGATGCCGTGTCCCGCGAAACGCTGCACCTGGCAATGCTGGCGCGGCTTCCGGACGAGCAGGGCGCGCAGATTCCCGCCAGCGTCTTTATCCCGGTGGCGGACCGGGTCAGCATGCGTCAGCAGCTGGACCGCGAGATCATCGATACCTGGTTCCGAACCGTGGAGAGAAACGGCGTCACCACGCGCTCGGTGCTGAATATCGGTATTCCATCGCTGCTGGATGACGAATTTTTCGCCTGGCTGCTGGAACGCATAGCCACCAACCCGGTTGCCTCGGCCAGGTTGACTCTGGAAGTGTCCGCGACGGCGCTGGGTAACAACAGAGACGCCGTGCTGGAGGTGGTGCGCGAACTGAAAGAGCAGCATATCGGATTTGCTTTCGATCATTTCGGCTCGGCCCACGTGGACATCAGTTATCTGTCGTCGTTTCTGCCGCAACACATCAAGCTCGAGGGTACGCTCAGTCAGCGTCTGCTGGAATACCAGGAATATGGCCTGTATCTGCACTCGCTGGTGGACATGGCCCACTCGCTGGACATCCTGATCATTGCCCAGGATGTGGAAACCGCCGAGCAGGAAGCGGCGCTGCAGGAACTGGGTATCGATGGTCTGCAGGGCAGCTATATCGAAAAGCCGTCGGTCTGGGTTTGACCGGTATCGAAAGATGCGCTCAGTAAACGTCCCTACCGAACATGGCGAACACCGTACGTAACATGATTTCCAGATCCAGCGCCAAAGACCAGTTATTGATGTAATACAGGTCAAAACGCAGCCGGCCTTCCATCTTGTCCAGGGTTTCGGTTTCACCGCGGTAGCCGCTGATCTGGGCCAGGCCAGTCATGCCCGGCTTGATGCGGTGACGGGTGAAATAGGAAGCGATCTTGCC
>JALXFQ010000222.1 GCA_027067235.1 Gammaproteobacteria bacterium | reverse complement strand
CTTTCCGTCAGGCTGGATAAGGGCGCTGTTTTTCAATAGCCCGTTAGTCTCTCTGGCGCTGGAAAAGTTCGCGCGCAAGGCAACAGCTTTCCGGGCTGAGAACCTGTCTGCGACGGCTCCGGGGCGCTGGCGAACCTGCTGTTGCCATCCGGCCCGTGTACGCCAGGCGGTGTTCAGCGTGCCAGCTTTGTCTGTGCTGAATAGTAGCGGAAGTCGTGACGATATTCTAGAAAATACATTAAAAATATTTCATAACATGTTGTTATAAAGTGTTATCAAGTGTATAAATGCTGTCCATGAATTTTCCTGAGAGAGCACAGAATGCTGAATCAAAGAAACACTAAAGGCTGCAGCGCAATCGCGCTGGCGGCCCTGGGCTTGGCAACCGCTGCGGTCTGCGCGGCGGAAGACGGCTATTCGGGTTTTTATGTGGGCGGCGGTTATGGCCAGTCTGATTTCGCCATTGTTGATGACGCCTGCCAGCAGGCGCTGGATGCAGTGCAAAACGAGTTGCGTGACCAGACCGGCAATGACCCGTCTTTCGATCCGGTTTTTGCACAGTTTGAAGCCAATACAGACTGCAACGTGGATGCCACTGACAATGCCTGGAAAGCCTATGTCGGCTACCAGTTCAATTCCTATTTTGCGCTGGAAGGCGCGTATGTCGATCTGGGTTCGCTGGATGGTGATTTCAGTACCGGGTATTCGGCTCGGGGAGCCGGCATAACGGCGCGAGCCAATGTCGCCGGTTCGGTTACCGGCGTTGAGCTGGTGGGTATCCTGTCGGCGCCGCTGGGTGATGTTTTCAGCCTGTATGCCAAGGCGGGCGTGTTTGTCTGGCAGGCAGACATTGAAGGCGCGGCCCGGGCTGAAGGTCATATCGGCGGCTATCGCGTGGGCCAGGTTGATCTGGTTGATGAAAGCGACAACGGCGCCGACCTGACCTGGGGCGGTGGCGCCCGTGCCAATATCGGCCGGAATCTGAGGCTGCGCGCGGATTATGCCAAATATGAGGTCATCGACACCTCGCTGGTGACCGGCAATGTGGAATTTGTCTTTCGCTGATAGCTAGTCCGTAGCCGGTTTGCGCGTTTTGCCGGTTTTCGGATCAATGTTCAGGGATTTCAGCTTTCGGTACAGATGGGTGCGCTCCAGTCCCGCCTTGCGCGCTACCTCGCTGACATTGCCGCCGGCCTGTTGCATGTGGTATTCGAGGTAGGATTTCTCGAACTGGTCGCGGGCATTGCGTATGGGCTGATCGAACATAGCGCTGTCCGGCGCGCTCTGCGGGGCATTCTTGCAGGGCCTTTTTTCCAGGGTCGCCTGCACATCCTGTCTGGATATTTCCTGTTCGCCATAGAAAACCATCAGGCGTTGCACCATATTCTGCAGTTCGCGCACATTGCCCGGCCAGGAATAGGCCGCCAGCTCCGCCAGCGCGCCCTGATCCAGGCGCGGGCTGCCGGCGGGGTTGAGGCCGTGCATGAAATGGGCGGCCAGCGCGGGTATGTCCTGCCGGTGATCCCGTAACGGCGGAACCTGTATGGGAATCACGTTGAGGCGATAGTACAGGTCTTCGCGAAACTCACCGCGGGTAACACGCTCGGCGATGTCTTCGCTGCTGATGGCCACCACGCGTACGTCAACACTCACATACTGTTTCCCCCCCACTCGCAGGAACTGTTTTTCCAGCAGCGAATTCAGCAGCTTGGTCTGGGTGTCTACGTCCATGTCGCCAATTTCATTCAGCAGCAGTATGCCCTTGTCCGCCTGTTCGAACTTGCCCGGATAAACTTCCCCGTCCTGTTCGTAGCCAAACAGTTGAACCGCCACGTTTTCTGCCGGCACGGCGGCCAGGTTCAGATCCACCAGCGGGCCGTCGGACTGGCTGCTGTGCCGGTGCAGGTAGTGGGCGGCCAGCCGCTTGCCGGCGCCGGGCTCGCCAGTGATCAGGGCCCAGCTGTCGGTTTCCGCCAGGGCCTCGAGCTGCTTGCGTAACTGCTGCATGGGCGGGCTGTCGCCAACCAGCTCCACGGGTGAGTGCAGGCGTTTTTTCAGGGCAAGGTTTTCACGAATCAGTTTGACATCGTTGACAGCGCGTTCCACCGTCAGCAGCAGGGCGTCGATGGAAAGCGGCTTTTCGATGAAATCATAGGCGCCCATGCGCACCGCGGTTACCGCCGTTTCGATATTGCCATGCCCGGACATCATGATGACCTTGGTGACTGTCAGGGCGTCTGAATCTGACCACTGCTTCAGTAGGCTGATGCCGTCCTGGCCGGGCATCCAGATGTCCAGCAATACCAGATCGAAATCCTGTTCGGCAAACTGTTGTGCAGCGCTGTCGGCGTCGGCCGCCGCCACGACCCGGTAGCCTTCGTCCTCGAGGATTTCCCGGACGACATCGCGAATGTCCGGTTCGTCGTCAACGACCAGTATGGTGGTTCCTGTTTTACTCATGAGCGGTTATCCCCGTCGGAAAAGAGCGGCAGAGTAAAGCGTATGGATGCGCCCGGCGCATCAGCGGCGCGGCTGTTTTCCGCCACAACGGCGCCGCCATGCTCTTCAATGATTTTTTTCACGATGGCCAGCCCCAGCCCGGTGCCTTTCTCTTTTGTGGTGACATAGGGTTCAAAAATGCGGTCGATGACGGCTTCGTTCAGCCCCGGCCCGTTGTCGCTGATAACCACTTCGGCAAAATCGGATCCGAGATGATCGACCAGGCCGGAACACACCCGAACCCGGCCGTGATCCATGTCCTCGGTGGCGGCCAGCGCATTGGCGAACAGGTTGTTGATGACCTGGCGCATGGCGGCGCGATCAGCGAAAACGTACAGGGGTTTGTCGGACAATTGCAGTTCCATGTCGGTGGAATCAGGATGATACAGTGCGGCAACATCTCTGATGAGTTCGTTGATGTCAAATTTTTCCGGCGTTACACGGGCGGGCCGGGCGTATTCGGAAAAGGCATTGACCATGGTTTTCATGGCTTCCACCTGATCAATGATGGTGCGCGTGGAGCGATCAAAGGCATCAGAATCCTGCGGCGCCAGTTCGCCAATATATTTGCGCCGCAGTCTCTCGGCAGAAAGCTGGATCGGTGTCAGCGGGTTTTTGATCTCGTGGGCAAGCCGCCGGGCGACCTCGCCCCAGGCCGCATCTCTCTGCGCCTGAATCAGTTCCGTGACATCATCGATAACGATTACCCAGCCGGCCGAGAACTGGTCGCCGGTATCAGGAATACGGCTTTGCCGCATGAGCAGGGATTGATGCCCCTGCGTGTTGAATAACTCGATTTCGCCAGACCATTCCGCCATATTGTGCTCGGCGGCCTTTTTCATGCAGCTGGTAAGGGTTTCGAGGAAGGGATGGTCCTGACTCAGGGAGACCACAGGCTTGCCGGTATAGGGCTGCAGATCAATCCCCAGTATCTGGGCGGCGCGGGCGTTGAAAGTACGCACGGCCAGGTCCTGGTCCAGCGACAATACGCCTGAGGACAGATAGGCCAGCACGGTTTCCAGATAGGTTCGCTGCTGCTCGGTTTCCCGGTGCGCCTTTTGTACCTGCTGCTGGGCATTCTGGATCTGGCGGGTCATGTCGTTGAAGGAATTGACCAGCACGCCCATCTCATCATCGCCTCCGCCGGAAAGTCTCTGGTCGAAGTCGCCGGCGGCCAGCGCCCTGGTGCCCTTGGCCAGTTCCCGCAACGGTGCTGCCAGCTTTTGCGAAGAAATAATGGCCGCCCAGATGCCCACCAGCAGCGTGGTCAGCGCCACCAGCGACAGGGTTAGCACGAAAGACGTTTTCAGCGGCGCTCGCAAATACAGCAGTCGTTTGTATTCTCCCAGCGCCTCCTGCACGCTTTTGCCGAGCTTGGCGTAGCGTGGCGGCAGTGCGCGGATGGCGTACAACACCAGGTTCTGTTGCGGCAGCTTGCTGGTCGGGATGGCGATATAGCCTTTCAGCAGCAGCGAGCCGTCGTTGGTGGGCTCCAGCGTGGCCTTGGCCTGACCGGGCTGCAGACTGCCCAGCGCGGACTGCGCGGGAATGTTCGGCACCAGGGTCAGCGGGGAGTCGCTGCTGGATGCGATAACGCGGCCACTGGACGATGTAAGGGTCAGGTCTTGAAAGCCATATAGCTGCCGTAGTGATTCCAGACTGGTGAAAGATGACGGGTCATCGCTGCGGCGAATGTCGTTGGCGACGGCCTGCAGATCATCAACCATATCGAGGCGCGTCGCTTCCAGCGAGGTGCGCCCCAGCAGCAGGGAATCATTCAGCGCCTGTTCGATGCGCACGTCAAACCAGCTGTCGATGCCTTCATTGAGGAACTCCACCGCAACATAGTAAACCGCCGACAGCGGCAGCAGGGCGAGGGTCATGAAGCCGCCGATCAGACGCAGGGTCAGGCCCGAGCCGATGACCGATTTGCGCTGCTCTTTCAGCAGCTGGATGATCTTGTAGATGACCGCAACCAGCACCAGCGCGATGCCGAACAGATCCAGCACCAGCAAAATGGAAAAATATTTGCCGAAGCGGTCAGACTGCTGCGTTGCCTGGCTCAGCAGGAACAGGCTGATGATCAGGAATGAGGATAAAGCGATGGCCAGCAGGGGCCGTGCGCGCGGGCGTCTCACGGAATTGACCCTGAAAGACCGGGATTCATTTTGACAGCGGGACTTCAACCCAGTCCGTGCTCAAGCGCCAGCTGGACGAAATGTAAGCCAGCGGCCGCATGGGCAGGGGCAGCGATTCGATATCCAGCCGCATCTGGAATTCGATATAGTGGTGATCGTTGACATCGGGCGTATCTTCCGGCAGCGCCAGGCGGATGGTGTCCAGCCGGTTCAGATATTGCAGCGCCGCATGCAGGTTGGCAAAAACCATGGCCGAATTGTCCTGGCCGGTGTTGACCACATATTTCGAGGAAAGGGCGAAGAAGCTCAACTGACGGCGATACAGCCAGCGAAAACGCGCCGGATCCCAGATAAACCGGCGCGGGCGCTTCAGTATGACCTCGTATTCGAAGTCCAGCGTAATACCGTTGTCCAGCGCCGTTTCCACCTTGCCGGGCAGCTCGAGAGCCGTTTCACCGTGCAGATGAACGACCGCCGGCTTGCCGGGCTCGATGGTTGCCGCGATAGACCGTATGGCGATTTCGCGCGCCTGCAGACTGCCGCTCACCAGCAGCCCGCAGATGGCGACAACAAAACTAAAGCGAAATTTTTTGCAGACATCCATAGTAAAAACCGTCCATTCCATTAGTGCCCGTCATCACCTGCCAGCCACAGCCGCTGCTGCTGGCATAAGACGCAGCCAGCGATACCGGTCTGGCGTCGGTGGTGGCTGCGGCAAATTGCGACAGCCGGGTTTCGTTCTCTTGCTGCAGTACCGAGCAGGTGCAGTACAGTAGCTTACCGCCTGGAGCCAGCAGCTTCCAGAGTGAGCTGAGCATGTCCGCCTGCAAGTTTGCCAGCGCGGCAATGTCCGCCGGCTTGCGGTGCAGCCTGATGTCCGGGTGGCGGCGGATCACGCCCGTTCCTGAACAGGGCGCATCGAGCAGGATACGCTGGTACGGTTCGCCGTCCCACCAGTTGTCGGGCTGCGTGGCGTCGCCTTCGATCAGGCTGGCGGAATAGCCCAGTCGTTCAAGATTTTCCTGCACCCGCACCAGCCGCTCGC
>JALXFQ010000221.1:209-5691 GCA_027067235.1 Gammaproteobacteria bacterium | reverse complement strand
TGCTGGCCCAGATACCGATGCCGCTGGAGTATGTATCGTGGGTTCGGCAATGTTCGATGGTCAGATGATGGCTGTTCCAGGCGTAGATGCCCGCTTTCGGGGAGTGTTCGACCCGCAAGCCGCTCAGTCGAATCCAGGAGATATCCGAGACATCAAGCAAACCCAGCCACTCGCCCTGGCCCGCGCCAACGCTTACGCCGTCGATGACAACATCGTCCTGCTCGAAGTTGCGAAAAGTGATGGGCGCGCCCGCGGAGCCGGAATGCGGGAAAATAACGTTTTCAGCGTATGTGCCCGCCTTGATGAAAACAGTATCGCCCGCCAGAGCGTGATTGGCGGCCGCCTGGATGGTGCGAAAAGGCAAAGCGGATGTGCCGGGGTTCGCGTCGCTGCCGGATGGCGAGACAAAATAGCTGGCTGCCTGAGAAGTGGAAGCCATCAGCGCCAACACTGGAAAGCAGGCCAGCCGGATGAAAATGTTCATGCGGGTTGGCGGCTACCTGGTGAACATCGCACCTATTGCCGGAAGGTGGCGTGGCACTGTACGCAGTAATTCATGGTCGCGTGTAATGCCGCAAGGGACTTTTTCGCATCCTTTGTTTTTAACGTCTCGGCCAGTTTGTCCGCGCTTTGATGAAACGCCAGGCCGAGCTTCACGAAATCCGCGTTGTTGAACATCATGCACATTTTTTTCATTTCATCGGTCAGCCCCAGCTCGGTATGCGCCACCCGGGAGGCTTGGTCATATTTGTCTTGTGCCATTAAACCAACGATGGTCTGCACTGCCCTGACGTGGGACCGCATGTTGGCCAGTTGATGCTGTTTCCGCTGCGGTGAAAGGCCAAGGGATATTCTGGAATCGCTGGCGTCATGCATCATGTGCTGCATGTTGTGATTATGCATCGCGGGGTTGCTGTCCGCAGCCAGGCAAGAGATTGCCAGGCCGGCTGAAAATATCGCGCCGACTATGGCGGTTGTTCGTGTCATCATGATCATTCTCGATTTTGAAAGCTAATACCCCACCGGCCAGGGGTTTCGGGTTGCGGCCAAACGCCGGATTGATCGGCCATTCAGCCGGTTGTCCCCTCTCCCCTAACAGTGAGCGGGAATAAATTCAACCAATCTTCTCAATAATTCCCTCGAGCTCATCGCTGGAGTGGTATTCGATCACCAGTTTGCCTTTGCCATTAGGCTTGTGGTCGATATGCACCGTTGCGCCGAGACGTTCGGAGATGTCGTTTTCCAGCTCGACGATGTCGGCGGATTTTTCCGGCCTGGTTTTTTTGTTGCCACTGTCGCCGGATTGCAGTTTTTTTGCCATCGCCTCGGCCTGGCGCACGGACAGGCCTTTCGAGACCACCGCGCTGGCCAGTCTGTTTTGCTGCTGTTCGTCCAGCGGCAGCATGGCGCGGGCATGGCCCATGTCGATCAGGCCCTGTTCCAGCAGTTCCCTGTGCTGCGGCCGGAGCGCCAGCAGGCGCAGCAAATTGGTCACTGCAGTCCGCGAGCGGCCAATGGTTTCGGCGACTTGCTGGTGAGTGAGTCCAAACTCATCTATGAGTCGTTGCAGTCCGCTGGCTTCTTCCACCGGGTTGAGGTTTTCGCGCTGGATGTTCTCGATCAGGGCCACGACCACCGCGGCTTCGTCGGGAATATCGCGGATGATGACCGGCACCCGATGCAGGCCGGCCATTTGCGCGGCGCGCCAGCGGCGCTCGCCGGCGATGATTTCGTAGTTGCCGGATTCGATCTTGCGCACCACCACGGGCTGGATCACGCCCTGGGTCTTGATGGAATCGGCCAGTTCCTGCAGGGCGGCCTCGTCCATATGGGTGCGCGGCTGGTATTTGCCGCGTTGTATCAGGTCCACCGGCAGCTCCCTGAGCTGGTCGGCGCTGCTGGCGGCAGCCGGTTTTTCGCCGGATTTCGATCCACCCAGCAGGGCGTCCAGTCCTCGTCCCAGTCTCGGCTTGGCATTCATGCGGCTTGGTCTCTCCTGATGATTTCTCCAGCCAGCGCCAGGTAGGCCTGCGCGCCCTTGGAGGTGATGTCGTATTCGGTAATCGGCTTGCCGTAGCTGGGCGCTTCGGCCAGGCGGATGTTGCGCGGTATGATGGTGCGGTACACCTTGTCGCCGAAATGTGCGGTGAGCTGGTCGGAAACTTCCCGCGCCAGGTTGTTGCGCTGGTCGAACATGGTGCGCAGCAGGCCTTCGATGATGAGATCCGGATTCAGGGTTTCGCGGATGCGCTTGATGGTGCCGACCAGATCGGTCAGGCCTTCCAGCGCGAAATATTCGCACTGCATGGGGATCATCACCGAATCGGCGGCGACAAAGGCGTTCAGGGTCAGTATGTTCAGCGCCGGCGGGCAGTCGATAAAAATGAAATCATAGTCATTGCGTATGTCGGCCAGTGCCTTGCGCAACAGATATTCGCGGCGGTCCATGTCGAGCAGCTCCACCTGCGCCCCCGACAGACTTTTATTGGCCGGAATGATGTCGAAACCGGAATCGGTGGACAGTATGACTTCCGGTGCCTGACGCTGGCCAATCAGCAGCTCATAGATGGTGCCGGTCACTTCTTCCTTGTCGATGCCGCTGCCGGCAGTGGAGTTGCCCTGCGGATCAAGATCGATCAGCAGTATCCTGCGCCGGGTCTTGGACAGGGCCGCCGCCAGATTGATGCTGGTGGTGGTCTTGCCGACACCGCCCTTCTGGTTTGCTATGACAAATACCTTACTCATGAACCTTTCTTGATAATGGCCAGACGCCGGAGAGCGCTCAGGCCCGGTATGTCCAGTTCGACAATTTTTTCGACGCTGAAGCCGGGGCGCAGATGCTCGAGTTCCTGCTCCAGTTGCCGGCTTTTCAGCAACAAAAAGCAGCCGCCCGGCTTGCACAGATGCCCGGCCCAGCGAAGAATGTCGTCCACGCTGGCCAAAGCCCGCGCTGTGAGAGTATCAAAAGAATGCGCCGGGTGATATTCCTCCAGCCGGCTGCGCACGATTTCCACATTGTCGAGCCGAAGATCGCGCACCACATTGTTCAGAAACAGCGTTTTCTTGCGGTTGCTGTCCACCAGCGTAAAGCGGTGCCCGGGATAGCGAATCGCCAGCGGGATGCCCGGTAATCCAGGCCCGGTGCCGAGGTCGGCGATGCGCTCTCCCTGCAGATACTCCGCCACCGCCAGGCTGTCCAGTATGTGCCGCGGCACCATGTCCGCAGCGTCGCGCACCGCAGTCAGATTATAGGTTTTGTTCCATTTTTGCAGCAGCTCCAGATAGGCGGCAATCTTTTCCTCGCCCGCCGGCGTCAGGCCGGTACCGGCCACAGCCGCTGTCAGCGCCGGCAGCTCCTGCATCAGGCAGCGCGGCGTTTGAGGTGAATCAGCAGCAGCGAGATCGCCGCCGGAGTCACGCCGGACAGTCGTGACGCCTGACCAATGGTATCCGGCCGCGCCTGTTCCAGTTTTTGTCGCACTTCGTTGGACAGGCCCGCCACGCTGGCATAATCGAAATCCACCGGCAGCTCGGTGTTTTCATGCTTGCGCTGGCGTTCGATTTCCTGCTTCTGGCGCGAGATATAGCCGGAATATTTGGCGTCTATCTCGATCTGTTCGGTGATGCTTTCATCCAAAACCCGGCGCTCGATGCCGGGAATGGACATGAGCTGCTCATAGCTGATAGCCGGCCTGCGCAACAGCTCGCCCAGGGTGTTCTCGCGCGAAACGTCGGCGTCCAGTATCTTGCCCGCCATGGCCAGTGATTGCGCGGGGATGCGGTATTGCGCGAGTCGCTGCTGTTCACTGGCGATGGCATCACGCTTTTCGCTGAAAGCAGCCCAGCGGCGGTCATCCACCAGACCCAGGGCGCGCCCGGTTTCGGTCAGTCGGCGGTCGGCATTGTCTTCGCGCAGCAACAGGCGGTATTCGGCACGGGAAGTGAACATGCGATACGGCTCCTGCGTGCCCTGTGATACCAGATCGTCGATCATGACGCCCATGTAGGCTTCATCCCGGCGCGGCGACCAACCTTTTTCGCCACGCGTACGGCGCGCAGCGTTGAGCCCGGCCACCAGGCCTTGCGCAGCCGCTTCCTCGTATCCGGTGGTGCCGTTGATCTGGCCGGCGAAAAACAGGCCTTGGATGTGTTTCGTTTCCAGAGTCAGGTGTAAATCACGCGGATCAAAAAAATCATATTCTATGGCGTAGCCGGGCCGCGTGATCTGCGCGTTTTCGAAGCCCCTGATGGAACGCACGAAAGCATACTGCACATCAAACGGCAGGCTGGTGGAAATGCCGTTGGGATAGACTTCTCCTGCGTTCAGGCCTTCCGGCTCGACAAAAATCTGGTGGCTGTTCCTGTCGGCAAAGCGCACCACCTTGTCTTCGATGGATGGGCAATAACGCGGACCCACGCCCTCGATTTCACCGGAATACAGGGGACTGCGATGCAGCCCGCTGCGGATGAGCTCGTGGGTTTTTTCCGAGGTGTGGGTAATGTGACAGACCACCTGTTCGGGGAAGTCAGCCGGTTTCGCCAGAAAGGAAAACCCGCGCACCGGGTCATCGCCCGGCTGTTGCTGCATCACGGAAAAGTCGATGGAGGATGTCTTGATGCGTGGCGGCGTACCGGTTTTCAGACGTTCCACGCGAAAAGGCAGCTCGCGCAAGCGCACCGCCAGCTTGTTGGAAGCCGGGTCGCCGGCACGGCCGCCGCCGTAGTTAGCCTCACCGATGAATATCCTGCCGCCGAGAAAGGTGCCGCTAGTCAGTACCACAGCCGCTGCAGAAAAGGCCAGACCCATTTCGGTTTCCACGCCGGTCACCCGGCCGTTGCTGATGCTCAGATCGGTGACCGCCTGCTGGAACAGGGTCAGGTTTTGCTGTTGTTCCAGAGCCTGGCGTATGGCCTGTTTGTAAAGCTGGCGGTCGGCCTGGGCCCGGGTTGCCCGCACTGCCGGCCCCTTGCGCGAATTCAGGGTGCGAAACTGGATGCCCGCGCGGTCAGCCGCCTGGCCCATGACGCCGCCCAGAGCATCGATTTCCCGGACCAGATGACCCTTGCCGATGCCGCCGACAGCCGGGTTGCATGACATCTGGCCGAGGGTTTCGATGTTGTGGGTCAGCAGCAAGGTACTGGCACCGCTACGCGCCGACGCCAGGGCGGCTTCGGTGCCGGCATGGCCGCCGCCGATTACAATGACATCAAATGTTTCCGGGTAACGCATATTCAGGTTTCAGCAAAATCGGGCACAGATTATAGCACCCGGCAAAGAAACGCGTGCAGCAGCGTTTGGGTCTGAAGTTTCGGATTGTTTGTCATTTACCGATACAGAAGTCTGAAAAAATTCGACCCAGCAGGTCATCGGAGGTGAAATCGCCGGTAATTTCGGACAAGGCCTGCTGCGCCAGTCGCAGTTCCTCCGCCAACAGCTCTCCCGCGTGTAATTCGTTCAGAGCCACGCCACCCTGTCTGATGT
>JALXFQ010000221.1:0-199 GCA_027067235.1 Gammaproteobacteria bacterium | reverse complement strand
CGCTGCGCCTGCTTCAGGGCGTCGATATGCCGGCGGCGCGAAATCATGGCAGACCCGCCCTCGTTGCGAAAGCCCACCTGTTCATGGATCGAGCGGATCAGCGCGTCGATGCCGGCCCCGGTTTTGGCGGAAATGTAATAGCGGTTTTGCCTGAAGCCGGCTTGATCTCCCGTTAAATCCACCTTGTTGACGATAGTGA
>JALXFQ010000220.1 GCA_027067235.1 Gammaproteobacteria bacterium | reverse complement strand
GAGCGGCTGGATGGTTTCGTGGCGGCCGTGCCGGCCTCGCACATCCTGGAACTGATACGCAGCGGCGCGGTTGGCATCAGCCGCGGCGACAAGGCGCTGAAGATTTGAGCAGATTTTACAACAGATGGAAATATTCGGATAAAACCCAGAGGAAAACATGAAAGTATTTTACGATAAAGACGCCGATCCGGCTGCGATAGAAGGCAAAACGGTTGCCATCATCGGTTACGGTTCCCAGGGCCACGCCCACGCCAACAACCTGAAAGAAAGCGGCGTCGATGTCATCGTCGGCCTGCGCGACGGTTCCGCGTCCATCGCCAAGGCGGAAAAAGCCGGCCTGAAAGTGATGAATATCGAAGATGCGTCGAAAGCGGCGGATATCGTCATGATACTGGCGCCGGACGAAAAGCAGGCGGCGATTTACGCCGCCAGCATCGAGCCGAATCTGAAAGACGGCGCGGCACTGGCGTTCGCCCACGGTTTCAACATTCACTTTGGCTATATCGAGCCGCGCGACGATATGGACGTGTTCATGGTGGCGCCCAAAGGCCCCGGCCACCTGGTGCGTTCAACCTTCACCGAAGGCGGCGGCGTTCCCTGTCTCATCGCCGTGGCGCAGGATGCTTCGGGCAAGGCGCGTGATATAGCGCTGGCCTATGCTTCCGGCGTCGGCGGTGGTCGCTCCGGCATTATCGAGACCACTTTCCGAGAAGAAACCGAAACCGACCTGTTCGGTGAGCAGGCGGTGTTGTGCGGCGGCACCACGTCGCTGGTGCAGGCCGGCTTCGAAACCCTGGTGGAGGCCGGTTACGCGCCTGAAATGGCTTACTTCGAGTGCCTGCATGAGCTCAAGCTGATCGTCGACCTGATGTACGAAGGCGGTATTGCCAACATGCGCTACTCCATTTCCAATACGGCGGAATACGGCGACCTGACGCGCGGCCCGCGCATAGTCAACGAAGCCACCAAGGCGGAAATGAAAAAGGTGCTGGAGGAAATCCAGAGCGGCCAGTTTGCCAAAGAGTGGATGGAAGAAGCGGCCAACGGCGGCAAGAGCCATTTCGAGGCGTTGCGCGCCAAAGGCCGTGAGCACAAGATCGAGGAAGTGGGCGCCAAGTTGCGCGAGATGATGCCGTGGATTGCGGCCAACAAGATCGTCGATAAATCGGTGAACTGATGTTTCCATGCAGCGAAAAGCGGGGGTTGCCCCGCTTTTCTTTTTTGTGGTGAGCAGATGAAAGACAAACATCCGCTGCTGGCCCGCGAGGGTTGGCCATTTCTGCTGGTTTTCGGCCTGCTGGCCGTAGCCCTGACCGGGTATTTCGGCTGGCTGGTGGCCAGCCCACTGTGGCTGTTTTTTCTGTTCAGCCTGCAGTTTTTCCGCGATCCTCAGCGCACACCGCCGCAAGGTGAAAACCGGGTGCTCAGCCCCGCCGACGGTCGCGTGGTTTTTGTCGGCCCGGCCCGGGACCCGTTTCTGGATCGCCCGGCGATCAAGATCAGCGTGTTCATGAACGTGTTCAATGTCCATTCCAACCGCGCGCCGGTCACGGGCGTGGTGCAGGGGCGCTGGTACCGGCCCGGCAGTTTCGTCAACGCCGCACTGGACAAGGCCTCGGAAGAAAACGAGCGCAATGCCATCCATCTGCGCACCGACAGCGGGCAGGATGTGGTTTCGGCGCAGGTTGCCGGTTTGATTGCGCGTCGCATACTCTGCTATGTTGACAAGGGAGACAGGCTGGAACGGGGGCAACGCTACGGTTTCATTCGCTTCGGTTCACGTGTCGACGTGTATCTGCCGGAGCATGCGAAGCCGGTCATTACGCTGGGCGAAAAGCCCAGGGCGGGCGTTTCGGTAATCGCCGAGCTGGCCTGAAGCAGGCCTGGCATACGGCTTTAGCGAGGACATGGCTGTGGGCAAAAAAGCAGACAAGCAATCTGATAGCCAGCAT
>JALXFQ010000219.1 GCA_027067235.1 Gammaproteobacteria bacterium | reverse complement strand
GTAATGGGTCAGGCGCTGCGGTGAAAGCTCGCGCTGACTGGGTTGATCGGCGCTGCGGGCGTGGTAGGTAATTTGCAGGCGCTGGCGCTGCAGGACGGCTTGCGCGATGCGCGGAAACCAGCGCGATTGTTCGCGCCGCCGCCCCATGGACAACAACCGGATGCGGTTGAAAAGCTGCTCGGCTCCGCCAATGCGCTCCATCAACTTGCGCAACCGCTGCCGGAATGGCCGGGTTTCGGCGCGCACCAGCCCCGGCTCCAGATTGGCCAGCAGGCTGTCGGCAACCAGCAGGGCGTGGATTTCTTCCGGGTTGAGCCAGAGGCCGGGGACTTCCAGCTCACCCGCTGCGCGGTCGATGACATAGCCATTTTGATCCCGCAGATAAAGTACAGGTATGCCGAAATAGTCGCGCAATGCCCCAATCGTACGTTTCACTGTAGCTTCGGCGCATTCCAGTTTTTGCTCAAGCTGTTGACGCGACACCGGATACCGTCGGTTGGCCAACTCGCGATACAGAGTCATCACACGATCAAACTTGTCCATGGGATTTGAGCCTTTGTTATTGACGAAGAGGCATACAGTCGCGTCGTGAGAATATATGGTATTCAAGTCAGGGGAAATATTTATACAGTTCCAACGCCACGTCGCGAGACTACCCTTCTGTTGCAAACTGCGCACGCTGGTGGCAAAGTGGCCGCCGTGCGCAAACTTGTTTCCACATTGCTGATCATCTCTACCCTGCTGGCGAATATTTCGTGGGCGGCGGATGTGCATACCGAGGCTCACGCCAGCGAATGGCCCGGCAGCCTCGCCATTTGCGCATCTGACTGGCCGCAGGATGATGGCGCGGCTAATGCCGACGCCTGTGATCATTGTTGCCATGGTTTTGCGCATATTGTCGGTTTTGCCGTACAGCCTTGCCTGGCCTTCCCGGCGGCAACGCGTTCTTCCGCTGCGCTCGTCTCGAGACTCTACCGTAGCCGCTCTCAGCTGCCGCCGATTCCCCCTCCCAACGCCTGAATTCTCTACGCTGTACCCTTCTCCATTGCGCTGATGGCGTGATGCGGCGATTCGTGTCGTGAGGATTCAACCATGTGTAAAACTGTTTCATTTTATATCGCCCTGTGGGGCCTGGTGCTTTGCGCCCAATGGCAGACGGCCCTGGCTGATGGCGCTGCGCCCGCCCCTGCCGCAGCCGACAGCGAGATCAGGCCGCTGTCTGATTTCATCGCCGGTGTTCTGAAGAACAGCCCGCGCGCCCGCGCTCTGGAGGCCTCGATGATGGCCTCGACCGCTCGCCGCGAGTCTGCGGACCGCCCGTTGTACAACCCGGAGCTGGCGCTGGATGCGGAACGCACCGACGTCAATACCCGCAGCTTCGGTCTCAGCCAGGCCGTGGACTGGGCCGGTAAACGCCGCGCCCGTTCCGAGCAGGCCGCATTCGAACTGAAAGCCGCCAGTGCGCGAGCAGCTCTTTCGCGCCAGGCCCTGGCTGCGGACCTGCTCAAGGCGCTGGCCGATCATGCCGCCGCCGTTCAGCTTAACGATCTGGGCCAGGAGCGATTGCGGCTCATGCGGCAATTCGCCCACATCGCCGACCAGCGGCTGGCGGCGGGTGATCTGGATCAGGTGGAATACGATCTGGCCAGTCTGGCGGCGCTGCAGGCCGAGCTGGAGGCGGCCGAGTTTTCCGCGCGTCTGGGCGACGCTCAACGCGCCCTGCAGGTTCTGGCGGGCTCTGCCGGTACGGATCCATGGCCCGAGCTGCCGGACAACCCCCCGGCAGTCAGGACGCAACAGGCCGAAGCCGAGGCGCTGCTGCGCCAGCATCCATCCCATGCGCTCAGCCAGGCAACCATAGAAGCCGCGCGATCGGCGGTGGAACTGCGGCGCCGTGAAGCCAGACCAGACCCCACCGTTGGCCTGCGCGCAGGACGGGAAGACAGTGACCGGCTTACCGGCCTGACTC
>JALXFQ010000218.1 GCA_027067235.1 Gammaproteobacteria bacterium | reverse complement strand
CAGCGGTGCCGAGACGCCAATACGTCCAAAACACACGATTGAACCGAGCATGTGCAACGGGGCGCGGCCGGTTTCCGATCCTTCATGTTCAACAACAATGTTGGCGCCATCCTTTTTCAGCCAGGCCCCTTGCGTGGTTACATACAGAGTGTTCAAGAGCCGCTTCACGATTTTTTCTCCCGGTCATGATCGACTTGCTGTTGCAGCCATTTTGCGATTGACGGCGGGTTGGCCAGTTGCCGTGGCTTGCAAACCCCGGCCAGCGAACATGAATCACAGCGTTTCCTGTCATGGACCGGCGCCGGTACACGTCCGGCCCTGATGGCTTCACCTGCCTGACGCGCCGTTTCCCGTGTCAGGCGGCGCAACTCATTGTCGAAAGTGATTGTCTTGCGGCGCCGGGTTTTGCCATAGAACAGCGCACCTTCTTCAACGGGAGTTTCGAACATTTCTTCAAGGCAAATGGCTTGGGCACACAATTGCACTTCATCGGCGCGATGTGCCTTGGGGCGGCCACGCTTGTACTCAACGGGACAGGGTTTCCCGTCGTGCAGTTCAACAATATCGGCCTTGCCAGTCAGACCAAGCGAGCGGGAGGAAATGGGCAGGGCGCGCAATGTTTCAATGCCATCACGGCGGGATCTGCCCGGCTTGTCGGCTTTTTCATGCAGCAATCTGCCCTCGGCGGTAAAACGGTTTTCCTCCCACAGACATTCGACATGGATAAGTGCGCACTGGCGTGGACAAAACAGCCAGTGTTGCAGGGCGGAAAGGGGAATAGCGCTGCTGTCCATTCAGATTACATCAATAAGTGATACTCCCTGCGGCAGGTCAGCCTTGTCGATATTGATACGGTAGTCTGAAAATGCGCGGGCGGGTGGCCAGTTGTGGGTGCGCTTGTCACCAACCGGCAGGCATTCACCGTCATTGCAGCGCTCAACCGTAACCCGGTCGAACAATTTGTGGGCCGGCGCATTGCCGAGCGCGCTATCATGTTTGAAGGCGATCAGGCGGCGCGAAGCCATTTCGCCGCGCGCCGCTGACCGGTCAAGGTCATACATCTGGCCCATGGCCTGCCAGACAAGGTCCAGGTCTTCTTCACTGAAGCCCGTACGCTCGGCCAGTTTGGCATTGACGAAGCCGTGGATGCGGTAAAGGCCATAGGGGACAATATGCTTGCGGCCCATGGTGCGGTTGTCGCTGCGGGCATCATCGTCGCCTTCCTGCTGTTTTTTCTTTTCTGCCTCATTGGTTGCGGCCATGCGGGTAATGGTCACCTCCAGCGGCATGATCGGCTCAAGCGAGCGGCCAAAGGTAAATTGCAAGGGCCCGCGCACCTGACCGCAATTGATGCCGGTACTCATGACAGCGCCAAAAGTACGCACATCAAAAAAATTGGCGCACATCCAGGAACGCAGCTTTCGGGCCTCTTCGTCAGACTGGGGTGAAAGTTTGGCGACCTTTTCAACTTTGGGGTCATCAGGACGGATAGCACGGTAGGCCTTGCGGTGCTGATCGTTGAGGATGGCGTTTTCCTCGACATAGATGGCATGGCCTTCCTCGCCTGCTTTCGCATCAGCCACATAGTTTCGTATTTTGCGCTTGATTGAAACGTCGGACACCAGTCCTTGCGAGGTTTCCGGGTCCATGCGAGGCAGGTTGCCGGCATCAGGATCACCATTGGGGTTGCCATTGGAAACGTCAAAGAAAAAGACAAAGTCGTAGCGGTTTTGAAGAATTGTCATTGGTTGTGTTCCTCTTGTTCGGTGTTCTTTTTGCTGGTGTACAGATCGGCGTTCTGGTGATAGTAGCCGACGAAAAAGCGGGCCTGGTCTTCCAGTTTGAGAGAAACCGGAAAGTCCATATCCCCATCGAAAAGTCCCAGGATTTGTGAAATGGTCTTTGCCGCTCTGATACCTGAACCGCGCTGGTTGGCATCGCCCTTTGCAAGTTTGGAGGCATTGTGCTCATAG
>JALXFQ010000217.1 GCA_027067235.1 Gammaproteobacteria bacterium | reverse complement strand
TGGTCATCCCCGGCGCCACCCTGCTATCCGACCCGCAGGTGGGTCTCGAACGCTTCATCGAGGACGTGGACGACATCTATGTCTACTTCCAGACGTATGCGTATGCGGGGAATTAGGGATTGGAGAATGGAGAATGGAAAGGGGAAAGGGAAAAAGGAAAAAAGTTGATAAGGGAATAAGGGCTTGCTTTCATGGTCAGGGGGCTGCTGCACAGCAACAGGCCATCCTCCCTTCACTTATTCCCTTATTCCTTTAGTTTCCGGTAAACGGAACATTGCCGACGGGCGGTAGCACCCGGTCGGAAACAGCCCGAAACAGCCGGCGTGGCGACCGGGCCAAGAAAAAGCGATAGAATTGGGGCTCTTGGCAGTGTTGTCAAGCGTTGGCGGGCTGTTTTGTCCGCCGATGCCCCAAAATGCCCTTGGGTAGGTGGTCGAAGACCGAGTCCTTTTTCCGAAGTCGCGCCGGCAAAGGGTAGCTTTCGGGAAAAGGCGTCCGCGCCAGCAGCCGGCGCAGGCGGCCGGGCGTGGGTTTGGGATTCCGGTCCCAGAAACCGGTGGGCACGGCCGGCAAAGTCGCGGCCAAATAGGTCACCATAGCCCCGGCCAAGAGGTTGAGTTCGGGTAAGCGCTGGCAACTCTCAGGCGCAAACACAAACTGGCGCGCCCCGCCCAACATCTGCTTGGCGGCCAAGGGTACCTGTTCCACCGGCCAGCGATCGCGATACAGCCCGCGCAAGGCTGGGCCGCTGAGTTGCAGTGGGCAGGCCAGAAGCCACGGTTCTTGGTAGCGCGGGTCGTAGATGGCGGCCACAGTAAACGTCGGGTTATCAGATTGCACTTTGACATCGGACAACACCAAGTTGTCCCAAAACTCAGCTCGGAACTGTATGCCGTTCTCCGTCCAGGTCGCCACCCGATCCGGTGGTGTGGCGGGAATGGACTTGCCGTTGCGGGTGCGAGCCAGGGGGCGCACCCGGGCACCATATTCAGGCCGGCGACCGTGGCCCTTGTAGGTCGGCAGCTCATTGCGGCGCCCGGTGAAGTTCTTGGCTAACCGCACCAGGTAGCGCGGCAGTTCAGCCGCTTGCAGTTGGCTGATCTTGAAGCCAGCATCAAACACCGGCATCTCGTTGTCGGCTAAGGTTGCTGCCACTTGTCGTACCACCGCTACTTGCAGGCTGGCCTCAGACGGATCGTCGGGATCAACGCGCACCAGGTGGGTCAGGATCGCTACCCGTTGGCCATTCACGCTCCCCACCCGTGCGATTACCCCCAGCACCACCGCCGGTAGAGCCTTGCCGGCCAGGGCATGGAAGTGCTTGGTCAGCAATCCGCGTAAGCTGGGACGCCAGTAGGCCGTCAGATCGACCGCTTTGGCATAGTAACCGGCGTATTGATGCGCCTGCCATTGCCCTTGTTCCAGCACATACTGTTCCCAAGCCGACAGCAACTCGGCGATCTCCCAGGCCCCGTATCGAAAAGCGGCCCAGGCACGCCGGACCGCCGCCGGGACTAGACCGATGGCTTGTAGGCCTGGGAAAAGTGCCCCCCGACTGGGCAGCAAGGCGCCGCTGAGCTGCATCCATAGAACTTGTAAAAGTGCAAGGTTGGTTCCGATGGGTAGATTCACTGTGACGGCGCACAGCGCCGCCATGGTTTCAGAAACGGCGATGGACATCTGGCTGACCTCCTGGCGAAGTGGTTGTGTTTACCTAACTTCGCCACAGGTTCGCCTATTTGTCCAGCCGCAACTTAGCGGAAACTAAAGATTGAAAGGAATAGTCTAAATGCATGCCATCACCACCAATCAGAACTGGCTCTGGGAAGACGAAGGATGGTAGCTGAGTATAGCGGATCGGTTGGTCTGTCACCCAAACGCCCGCAGCAGATCGCCAATTAACAACCGCTGCTGCTGTCTCCTCTTCGGCCACGTCGTAAGTGGACAGAATGTGATCTAGATTTATCATTTCACA
>JALXFQ010000216.1 GCA_027067235.1 Gammaproteobacteria bacterium | reverse complement strand
AAGGCCTGTCCGATGAGCGGCTGATGGTGCTGGCTGACTACATGAGCACGCATCATTACAAAAAAAACACCATCGTCATGAACCAGGGCGACGCGACCGACTCCCTGTTCGTGGTCGCCAAAGGTCGGTGCCGCTTGTACCGCAGCGATGAGCAGGGCAAGGAGCTGGTCATCAGCCTGCGCGGCGCGGGCGACTATTTTGGCGCCCTGGCCCTGCTCGACGGGCAGGGCCGCGTCTATTCGGTGCAAACCCTGGAGCCGACGACCCTGTACCAGATTCCGCGCCACGATTTCCTCGAGATGCTGCACAAACACCCCGAGATTGTGCTGAATCTGCTGCGTTCCATGGCTGAGCGCATGCGCCGCATGGCGGAAGATGTCAGTTGTCTGGCGCTGATGGATGTCTATGGCCGGCTCGCCCATGTCCTGGACAAGGAATCTGCGGAAGTGGGTGGCATACGCAAAACCGGTCGCCTGACGCAGCAGGATCTGGCCGACATGACCGGCGCCTCGCGTGAAATGATCGGACGCATCATGAAAGACCTGCGTGAAGGTGGTTACATTTCGGTGCAAAACAAGGAGATTATTCTGCTCCGCAAGCTGCCGCGCAACTGGTAGTCCTGATCCGGCTGGAAACGACCGCCGGTGCACTCGGGCCGGACGTCAGAGCAAGGGGAGAAGACTTCAACCGCCAGGGCGGGCGCTGAAAATTTTGGCGGCTGAAGCTCCTCACGCCGCTCATATTACGGCCTGCCGGCGATGATTTTTGTGACGTATTTCACATAATCTGGCGACAGATTCCACTTTTTTTCTGTGACGTATTTCACAGCAACCGTCTGGCATTTTCTCTATTCTGTGTCTACGTTGTTAATAAAGCCTCCAGCATATTATCAACACGGGAGCCAACGGACTGCATCGGCCCAGGGAAGGGCCAGGGACGACAGGGACGTTTTAAGGGACTGACTCGGACCAGGGAGGGGCCAGGGAATTGCCAGAAGCCACACTGATTTTTTCAGTGTGGCTTTTTTGTTTGGTCGGTAATTGCTGCCCCGCGGGGCGATAGCGCAGACTACAGTATCAGCCTGCCGGCAACCGCGACCACGATGGTTGCCAGACCCAGTGACAGATTGAGCGCGATCAGGCGGCGTATGCGTGCCAGTTGGTTTGCCGCTTGCGGCAGGTCGCCGGAGGAAACGGCAGCGCGCAGCTTGGGGTAGGGGGAAAAATAGATGTACACAAAAATTACTGCCATGACATTGCCAATCAGCGCCATGACATGAACATTCAGGCCGACAACGGCGAAGCCGCCCATGCGGAAAATCAGCCAGTAGCCGCTTGCCACCAGCAGCAGCACCGCCAGCCACACCCACGGAAAGAAACCGTCGAATACCCTGCTGAACAGAGGCAGGCGCTGGGCCGGTTCCAGCGTAGCCTGCGCCGCCGGACGCAGGGCCATGTGCGCGAAAAACATGCCGCCGACCCAGATGGTAAAGGCCAGTATATGCAGTGTCAGCAAAAGGTTATGCATGTCTCAAAACCCCTAGTGCGAGGGATACCACGGTTCAACGTCGCCGAGCATGTAATTCGCCCATTTCACCACGGCGTCGATGGCTTCCTGTTCGTGCCCGGTGAAAAAATGATCGGTGTCCTTGATCTCCAGCTGCTTGTACAGTGTGCCGGTGGATTTGCGCGCGGCTTTACGCTGTCTGGCTGAGTCGACAACGCCGGGCAGGTCGTTTTCACCGTAGATGTCCACCACCGGACGCGTGGTTTTGGCCAGATTCTTGGCGTTGTTCAGGGCGTCGATGCGGCTGTCGCCCATGCCCAGACCGACAAAAACCTGAATCGGCGACGCCGGGCGACGGGCCAGATAATGCGAACCCATGGCCGCGCCCAGGCTGTGGCCGATGAGTATGATTTTTTTCACGTTTCTGGATTGCAGATATTCCACCGCGGCGTCGATGCGGGCGTCGGCCT
>JALXFQ010000215.1 GCA_027067235.1 Gammaproteobacteria bacterium | reverse complement strand
CTCGGCGTGCAGCTCACCGTTTTTGTATTCGAAATGATCCATGGGAGCAGGTGGTCGGGGTCGTCGATAGCGAGGGAACAGATCCGGGTTCTGACGCTGCGGTCGCCGAATTGCGCCGTCAGTACTCGCGGTGACGTCTGTTGGTCATCGCGGGGTGTGCAGCGATGACGGCGAGCGCGTCACCGCAACAGCCTCACTTGCCCTGTTCTTTTTTCGCCTTTTCCAGTTCTTCCGCCGCCTTGATTTTTTCCGCCTCAACGGCGTCAGGCAGGTAGAGGTCGCCTTTCAGCCCGCAGCCGGCCTGCAGCGCGGTGAAAGCGAGTACACACAGGGCGATGGTGGATTTTTGCAATAGGGTCATGGCGTATTCCGGTTGGTTTTTTGTCTTTGGCGATTCTATCACAGCTTGTTCCGGTACTGGTCAATGCGTACGCGGGCCTGTTCAACCGCTTTTTTAACCTGAACTGGCGCGGTGCCGCCGGTGTGGTCGCGCGCAGCCACCGAACCTTCCAGCGTCAGCACGTCGTATACGTCATCACTTATGAGCCCGGAAAAGCCCTGCAGGGTTTGCAATGGCAGCTCGGCCAGATCCCTGCCGCTTTCCACGCCCAGCGCTACGGCCTTGCCCACGACCTCATGAGCGTCGCGAAACGGCAGGCCTTTTTTCACCAGATAATCGGCCAGATCGGTGGCGGTGGAGAAACCCTTCAGCGCCGCGTTGCGCATGTTGTCGCGTTTCGGCGCGATTTCCGGCACCAGCGCGGCGAAAATGGTGAGGCTGGCTTCCAGCGTGTCCATGCCGTCGAATAGCGGGACTTTGTCTTCCTGATTGTCGCGGTTGTAGGCCAGCGGCTGCGATTTCATCAAAGTCAGCATATTCATCAGATTGCCACAGGCGCGTCCGGCTTTACCGCGTAGCAGCTCCGGGATGTCCGGGTTTTTTTTCTGTGGCATGATGGATGAACCGGTGCAGTAGGCGTCGCCCAGTTCGATAAAGTCGAACTGCGCCGACGACCACATCACCAGCTCTTCCGACATGCGCGATAAATGCATGTGAATGAGGGCGGCGGCGGATAGATATTCGATGGCGAAATCGCGGTCGGAAACGGCGTCCAGCGAGTTGCGCGAAGGCCGCTCGAAACCCAGCTCGGCAGCGGTGAAATCGCGGTCGATGGGATAGCTGGTCCCGGCCAGCGCGGCGCTGCCCAGCGGCATCACATTCACCCGCCGGCGCAGCTCGCGCATACGCTGGAAATCGCGTTCGAACATTTCGGTCCAGGCCAGCAGGTGATGGCCAAAAGTGATCGGCTGCGCCACCTGCAAATGGGTGAAGCCGGGCATGATGGTGTCGGTTTCCCGCGCGGCCAGTTCCACCAGCGCGGACTGTGCATCCAGCAGCAGCATGCTGGCGCGGTCGATGCCGTCGCGCAGATAAAGTCGTACGTCGGTGGCTACCTGGTCATTGCGCGAGCGACCGGTGTGCAGCTTCTTGCCCGCCTCGCCGATTTTCTCGGTCAGGCGCGACTCGATGTTCATGTGGACGTCTTCCAGCGTCTCCGACCAGGGGAAGTCGCCGGATTCTATTTCGGCGCGGATTGCCGTCAGGCCGCGAACGATGTCGTCGCGCTCGGCAGCGGTGAGTACGCCCACCTGCGCCAGCATTCTGGCATGGGCAATGGAGCCGGCGATGTCGTGAGCGTACAGCCGCCGGTCGAAACTGACCGACTCGGTGAAGGCTTCGACCGAGCTGTCGGTGGCGCTCTGAAAGCGGCCGCCCCAGAGTTTTTTATTCTGATCTTGTGACATGGGCGCGGATTATACAGGAGTTGGCGGCGATTGCCCGATGCGGGATACGAGTGCGATACATCAGTGTTGTTCTACGGGGTAATGCTTCGGAAACCGCTCCAGCAGCGCTGCCTGAAATGCCGTAAAATCCGGCTGCGCCTCCGAAAACAGCAAATGCGTCAGGCAATCGCAGTCACTGGAGCCGAAACCTCTCATGGGCGCGCTGAAGCCGGGCAGAGAGGACAGTATCGCCGCCCAGTCATGTTCGCGGTTGTCAGGGTCGTGCGTGGTCCAGTGGCCGACCGGTTGGCAATGGGCGCGCAGGTAGTCCAGATGCCAGCGTGGTTTTTCGGCGATACGGTAATGATGGCGCAAGCGGGCCGCTATCCCGCCGGGGCCGAAGGCGCTGCCGCAGTATATGTAGCAGCCGGGCTGCAGTTGCATTTGGCCCAGTTTGCCGATGGCGATGGTGCGGCCATGGTCGCAACGCAATATCAGCGCATAACTTCCCTTGTCCTGCATTTCTGTTACAGTTGCCCCGAAGGCCCACAAGCAAGGACTATGAGAGTGAACCGCATTCTAGGACATACCCTGATGATCGCCGTGATACTGGGTGTCGCCGGCTGCGCCACAACGCCACCCGAGCTGACGCCCGAGCCCGAACCTGTCACGCAGGAACCGGAGCCCGACCCGGTCATCCTGCCGAAACCGGCGTTGCTGGACAAGACTCCGGTGTTTGCCCCGCCGCCATCGCCTGCCGTGGAGGCCTATCACAACGACGCCCATTTGTTGCCACTGAGTGAATACAAACGCAAAGTGAAGCGCCTGAAAGACAGGCGGCTGCCCTACCGGCGTTGATCCTGGCGCCAGCCTGGAAATGCCGGATAGCTGCCTTTGCAGGCATGGCTGCGCGGCAGGTGTATCAGCGCGCAGCTCGATGATAAAAGTGGCGCGAATCAAAGTCTCAAGCGAAACAGTCGCAGGGTGTTTTCCCGCGTAACCCGGGCTATTTCCTCCCGGCTTTCGCCGCGTAATTCCGCCACGGCAGCGAGCACATGTTCCAGCCGTGCCGGTTCGTTGCGCTGGCCCTGGTGGCCGCTCAGCGGCTGATCCGGTGCGTCGGTCTCCAGCAGCAGGGATTCCAGCGGCAGGGCCTTGACCAGTGCGCGCAGCCTGTTGGCGCGGGGATAGGTGACGGGGCCGCCAAAGCCGAAGCTGAAGCCCAGCGCCATGAGTATCTGCGCCTGTTGCAGGCTGCCATTGAAGCTGTGCATGACACCTTTGTTCACACCTGTCTGGCGGATCACCCTGGTTACCATGTCCACCGATTTGCGGCTGTGGATGATGACGGGCAGGTCAAAGTCACGGGCCAGTTTCATCTGCGCGGTGAATAATTCGATCTGGTGTTCGCGGTCAAGATGTTTCAGATAGAAGTCCAGCCCGCATTCACCCACGGCTATTGTGTCGCCGTGATCCAGCCACTGGCGCAGGTCGTCGATGTGACCAGGCTGGTGCTCGTCGAGAAAATACGGGTGCAGACCGAAGGCGGGAAAGCAACCCTCATGTTGTTGGCATACGCCCTGTGTGCGCGGCCAGCTGGCGCGGGTGACGCCGGGAACCACGCAAGCCTCGACGCCAGCGCGGCGGGCGCGGCGCAAGACGCACTTGCGGTCGGCGTCGAATTCGGCAAAGTCCAGATGAACGTGGGAATCGATTATGGCGGACATGCGGCTATTTTCCCCTTTTTTCATACAGCGTCTATACTGGTCGGAAAATCAAACCCGGTATAAAAGGACAGCCGCATGAACCAGATCAAGCAAATTCGCCCGCCCAAACTCAGCTTCGGAGGCAGCAAGCTGGTGGGTCTGGCCATAGTCGCCTTTCTCATTTTCTCCGCCCTGAGCGCCTGGGTAATAGTCGATTCGGGGCATGTCGGCGTGGTCCGTACGCTGGGCGCGGTGCAGCCGGTGTCGCTGCCGGAGGGGTTTCACTGGAAAAAGCCCTGGCTGGATGACATCGTGCAACTGGATATCCGCCTGTCCCGGGCCACGGCGCAGGCCGCAGCCGCCTCGCGCGATCTGCAGACGGTACAGACTCAGGTGACGCTGCAGTTTTCGCTCAATGGCGACCTGGCGCCGCGCACTTTCCAGCGTCTGGGCAAGCGCGAAGCCGTGGCCAATACGGTTATCGGCCCGGCCATACAGGAATCGGTGAAATCCATCACCGCCAAATACACGGCGGAAGAGCTGGTGACCCAGCGCGCCGAAGTGAAATTCAAGATCCAGGAGGCGATCCAGAAGTTTGTCGAGGACACGCTGAAGCAGAAAGAGCTGAATGGCGCGATCAACATCGCCAACGTGGCGATTACCGACTTCGATTTTTCACCGGAATTCAACAAGGCCATCGAGCTGAAAGTGCGCGCCGAGCAGGAAGCACTGCAGGCCAGGAACGAAAAGGATCGTCGCGTGACCCAGGCCGAAGCCGCCGCGGCGGAGCGTCGTCTGGCAGCGGAGGCCGAGGCGTATCAGATCGAAGCCGCATCGAAAGCCCGCGCCGACGCCATACGCCGTGAGGCACAGGCGCTGAAGAACAATCCGGAACTGATCCAGCTACGCATTGCAGAAAAATGGGATGGCGTACTGCCGCGCTTCAGTGGCGGCGGTGCCGTGCCCCTGCTGAACATCCCGGCGCCGGATCTGGCCCCAAACAGGGCGCCGGCAGCGGGCGGGCAGGGCGGATGAACCCGGATGCCATGCGTGATGTGGCGGGCCGGCAGGTTCCGGCCCTGTCGCAGTGCCACTGGATCAGCGCCATCCGGCATCTATCTGGCGCCTGTGCGCCCTGTCAGTTTTATCCTGTCCGGCGCAGGACTCGCCACAACCGGTTTTGATGTCAGCAACCACAGCGCTGTTTACGGTGCATGTGCATTGCAGCGGCGCGCTGATTGACAATCGTCCTTGAAATCGCCTGACGATGACGCTAATCTTCGCGCCCCGTTTTTGAAGAGTTCCACGTGGCTATGTAGCTCAGCTGGTTAGAGCACATCACTCATAATGATGGGGTCGGTAGTTCAAATCTACCCATAGCCACCATTTTTTCTCGTTTCTTTTTAATCAAATCTTCATTGTCAGTCCCTGATTCCCCGTTATAATCAATGTAACGTCAACCAGACGGGTATATGCGCAAACTTTATATTCAGACACATGGCTGTCAGATGAATGAATACGATTCCGGTCGTATTGCCGATCTGCTGGCCGAATCGCACGGCATGGAAGTGGTTTCCGACCCGGATGATGCCGATGTGCTGCTGCTGAATACCTGTTCCATACGCGAAAAGGCGGCGGAAAAGGTGTTTTCGCAACTGGGCCGCTGGAACCGGCTGAAGCAGGCCAGGCCCGACCTGGTCATCGGCGTCGGCGGCTGCGTGGCGTCGCAGGAAGGCGAGGCGGTGATTCGCCGCGCGCCGTATGTCGATCTGGTGTTCGGGCCGCAGACCATGCAGCGTTTGCCGGCCATGCTGGATGGCGTGGCGCAATCGCGCAAACCCGCAGTGGATATCACTTTTCCCGAAATCGAAAAATTCGATTCCCTGCCAGCGCCGCGCTGCGATGGCGTCAAGGCCTTTGTTTCCATCATGGAAGGCTGCTCCAAATACTGCAGTTTCTGCGTGGTGCCCTACACCCGCGGCGAGGAGTTTTCGCGTCCGCTGGCGGATGTACTGGCGGAAGTGCGGTCTCTGGCCGACCAGGGCGTGCGCGAGATCAATCTGCTGGGGCAGAACGTGAACGCCTATTTTGGCGCAATGGGCGATGGCGATACCTGCGATCTGGCGCTGCTGATTCATCATGTGGCGGCCATCGACGGCATTGACCGCATACGCTATACCACGTCGCACCCGAACAATGTCAGCGATTCGCTGATCGAGGTGTATGGCGAGGTTCCCGAACTGGTCAGTCATTTGCATCTGCCGGTGCAGAGCGGTTCCGACCGCATTCTTGCCGCCATGAAACGCAATCATTC
>JALXFQ010000214.1 GCA_027067235.1 Gammaproteobacteria bacterium | reverse complement strand
TACCATACCGGCGCGATATGCTCAGGCGTCTTGAACGGGTTGGCCGGTTCAAAATTCGGTGTCTCCAGGAAGTAACCGCCGCCTTCCGGCCAGAAGAAAATGAATGCCGCGAAGATAATCAGGAAACCCACTACGCCCATGATGTCCTTGACGGAGTAATAGGGGTGGAAAGGAATGCCGTCAGCCGGGGCTGTATCGCTCCAGCGGTTGCCTTTCGGGCCTTTCTTGATTTCGATGCCGTCGGGGTTGTTGGATCCAACCGTATGCAGCGCCACAATGTGGATGAACACCAGCGCAGCCAGCACAAACGGCAACAGATAGTGGAAAGCGAAGAAGCGGTTCAGCGTGGCGTCGGAAATAACATAGTCGCCGCGGATCCACTCGGACACCACGTCGCCGACGTAGGGGATTGCCGAGAACAGGTTGACGATCACCTGCGCGCCCCAGTAGGACATCTGCCCCCAGGGCAACAGATAACCCATGAACGCGGTGGCCATCATCGCCAGGTAGATAAACATGCCGATGATCCAGAGCAACTCGCGCGGCGCCTTGTAGGAGCCATACATCATACCGCGGAACATGTGCAGATAGACCACGATGAAGAACATGGACGCGCCCACGGAGTGCATGTATCGCAAAACCCAGCCGCCAGGCACGTCACGCATGATGTATTCGATGGAGCCGAACGCCATGCCCGCATCGGGCTTGTAGTTCATGGCCAGCCACACGCCGGTCAGTATCTGGTTGACCAGCATCAGCATCGCCAGCGAACCGAAGAAATACCAGAAATTGAAGTTTTTGGGTGCGTAATACTGCGCCAGGTGTTCTTGCCACACCTTGGTCAGGGGATAACGCTGGTCAACCCAGTCCATAAATTTTGACATGTTAAGCTACCTCCGGATCAACACCGATCAGCACGGCAGTGTCAGACAAATAGGTATGCGGCGGAATCACCAGATTCTTCGGCGCCGGCATTGACTTGAACACCCTGCCGGCAAAATCAAAGCGCGAACCGTGACACGGACAGAAATACCCACCCGGCCACTGCGCGCCCAGATCCGCGGCATGCGCATCAGGACGGAAAGTCGGCGAACAGCCCAGGTGTGTGCAAATGCCGATGACAACCAGCCACTCGTCTTTTTGCGAGCGATATTTGTTCTTGCAGTAAGCCGGCTGCTGCGGCATTTCGGAATCGGGATCAACCAGCTGGCCACTGGCGGCCAGCTTGTCCAGCGTCGCCAGCATTTCCTTGGTACGGCGCAAAACCCAGACCGGCTTGCCACGCCATTCGAATACCTGCATCTCGCCGGGCTTGATCTTGCCCAGATCCACTTCGACCGGCGCGCCAGCCGCCTTGGCCCTTTCACTCGGGCCCCAACTGGCGACAAAAGGAACCAGTACGGCGCCAGTGGCCACTGTCCCCATGCCAGCGGTAACGCCGACCAGAAAGTCGCGCTTACCCTTATCGTGTTCGTCACTCATCGTATGAGAACCTCAAGTCAAGAAAAAACAAATTTCAGAACCCGCCCGCAGCCAATACATGGCAACGCCCAGGCAGCTTAGTATTCATTCGTAACAAGCCGGTCGGGAAACATCGGGAGACCAGCGGCGCGCGATTATAACAGAGGAATTCGCAGTCGTGGAGAAAAGTCCATAGATATTTCATTGATCCATGATATAGATCGTCTGACAGTCGAATAATCAGAGCCAGAATGATAGTCTCTGGCTAATATACAGGCTTAAAACATTGTCCCTTGTTATCAGAACCTAGAAATACTTGCCGATGGCCACCGCGCCATCGCCGAAACGCCGGAGCAGGCAGGCAAAAGGCGCCATTCCGGCCTGCCGTGTTGCAAAAGGTGCCGGTGCGTGGTCTTTATGGCTTACCGGTAAAGTGGCTTGAAGACACCGGGGCCGGCTTTCCCTGACGCCCGCTTTCTGTGGCGGGCATGATAGAAGCGCTCACCCAGCAGAACCATGAGCAAGACCGCATA
>JALXFQ010000213.1 GCA_027067235.1 Gammaproteobacteria bacterium | reverse complement strand
TGGGTCGGGGTGGGCGAAGTAGAGGCCGGAGACGGCGGCGGTGGGGACCATGGCTTTGGATTCGGTGAGCCAGATGCCGGTGTTTTTCTCGGCGTCGAGCCATTCCCACAGCAGGTCTTTTTCGGTGTGGTCGGGGCTGGCGGGGTAGCCCATGGCGGGGCGGATGCCCTGGTATTTTTCGGCGATGAGGTCGTCGTTGTCCAGTTGTTCATCGGGTGCGTAGCCCCAGAGTTTGGTGCGAACTTTCTGGTGCAGCCATTCGGTGAGGGCTTCGGCAAGGCGGTCGGCCAGGGCTTTCAGCATCAGCGCGTTGTAGTCGTCGTGGTCGGCTTCGAATTCGGCGACTTTTTCGTCGATGCCGATGCCGGCGGTGGCGGCGAATCCGCCGATGTAGTCGGCGACGCCGGTTTCCTTCGGCGCGATGTAGTCGGCCAGGCTTTCGTTGTATTTGCCTTTTGGCTGCTTGCCCTGTTTGCGCAGAAAGTGGAAGGTAGTAAGCACTTGCTCTCGCGTATCGTCGGTATAGACTTCCACGTCGTCACCCACGGCGTTGGCCGGGTAGAAAGCAACCACGGCTTTGGCGCTCAGCCATTTTTCTTTGACGATTTTGTCCAGCATAGCCAATGCATCGGCATAGAGCTTTTTCGCTTCCACGCCTTTTTCCGGGTCGTCGAGGATTTTCGGGAAGCGGCCCTTGAGCTGCCAGGCGTGGAAGAAAAAGGTCCAGTCGATGTAGGGGATGATCTCGTTCAGGTCGATGTCATCCAGTACGGTGACGCCCAGTGTGGCCGGTTTTACTGGCTGGTAGTCTTTCCAGTCGATGGGCGTACGATTGGCGCGGGCGTCTGCAATTGGAACCAGGTTCTTGGCTTCATTGACGCCCTTGCGGCGTTCGCGTACGGCGTCGTATTCTTCGCGGGTCTGGCGCAGGAAGTCGTCTTTCTGGTCATCCGAAAGCAGCGCCGAGGCCACGCCCACGGCTCTGGACGCATCCGCCACATAAATCGCGCCATGCTCATATTGCGGTTCGATTTTTACCGCCGTGTGCGCTTTGGACGTGGTGGCGCCGCCGATCATCAGCGGAATGGTAAAGCCCTGCCGCTTCATTTCCTTCGCCACATGCACCATTTCGTCCAGTGACGGTGTAATCAGCCCGGACAGGCCGATGATGTCCACGTTTTCGTCGCGCGCGGTTTGCAGTATCTTGTCGGCGGGCACCATGACGCCCAGATCCACTACTTCGTAGGCGTTGCATTGCAGCACCACACCAACGATGTTCTTGCCGATGTCATGCACGTCGCCCTTGACCGTGGCCATGAGTATCTTGCCGGCCGCTTCCACTTCGCAGTCGGCTTTTTCGGCTTCCAGGTATGGCTCCAGAAAGGCCACGGATTTTTTCATGACCCGCGCCGATTTCACCACTTGCGGCAGGAACATCTTGCCCGAGCCAAACAGGTCGCCCACCACGTTCATGCCGTCCATGAGCGGGCCTTCGATGACCAGTATGGGCCGGCCGAGTTTTTCCAGAGCCTCGGCGGTGTCTTCGTCGATGAATTCGGTGATGCCCTTCACCAGCGAATGTTCCAGTCGTTTTTCCACCGGCCATTCGCGCCATGCCGGGTCTTCTTCTTTCTTGCCCGCGCTGCCGTCGCCCTTGTATTTGGGGGCGATGTCCACCAGTTTTTCACCGGCTTCCGGGTAGCGGTTCAGCACCACGTCCTCGACGATAGTGCGCAGTTCTTCCGGCAGGTCGTCGTACACCGCCAGTTGCGCTGCGTTGACGATGCCCATGTCCATGCCCGCCCTGATGGCATGGTACAGAAATACCGAATGGATGGCTTCGCGCACCGGATTGTTGCCGCGGAACGAGAATGACACATTGGATACGCCGCCGGATACTTTTGCGTAGGGCAGGGTCTCCTTGATGCGGCGGGTGGCGTTGATGAAATCCACGGCGTAGTTGTCGTGTTCCTCGATGCCGGTGGCGATGGCGAAAATGTTCGGGTCGAAGATGATGTCTTCCGGCGGGAAGCCCACTTCTTCGGTAAGCACCTGGTAGGCGCGGGTGCAGATCTCCACCTTGCGTTCCTCGGTGTCGGCCTGGCCTTCCTCGTCGAAGGCCATGACGATGACCGCCGCGCCGTACTGGCGGCACAGTCGCGCCTCGCGCAGGAATTTTTCCATGCCTTCTTTCATGGAAATGGAGTTGACCACCGCCTTGCCCTGCACGCATTGCAGACCCGCTTCGATAATCTCCCATTTGGATGAATCGATCATCACGGGAACCTTGGCGATGTCCGGCTCGCCCGCGCACAGGTTGAGGAAGGTGGTCATGGCGGCCTTGCCGTCGAGCATGCCCTCATCCATGTTGATATCAACGATCTGCGCGCCGTTTTCCACCTGGGTGCGGCAGACATCCAGCGCTTCCTCATATTCCCCGTTAAGAATCAGACGCTTGAACTTGGCCGAGCCGGTGATGTTGGCGCGCTCGCCGATGTTTACAAACAGGCTGTCCTCGCCGATGTTCAGTGGCTCCAGTCCGGACAACCGGCATTCCGGTTTGATTTCGGGCAGGACGCGCGGTTGGCAGTCTTTCGCCGCTGCGGCGATGGCGCGGATATGATCCGGCGACGAACCGCAGCAGCCGCCGACGATATTCAGAAAACCGGACTCGGCCCACTCACGAATATGCCCGGCCATTTCGTCGGGCGTCATATCGTATTCGCCAAACTCATTGGGCAGGCCGGCGTTGGGGTGGGCGGAAACATGGGTTTCGCTGACCCGCGCCAGCTCTTCCACATATTGGCGCAGCAGGTCCGGCCCCAGCGCGCAGTTGAGACCGATGGAAACGGGTTCGGCGTGGCGCAGCGAGTTGTAGAACGCCTCGGTGGTCTGGCCAGACAGGGTGCGGCCAGAGGCGTCGGTGATGGTGCCGGAAATCATGATGGGCCGCTCGACCTTGTCCTCGCTGAAAACCTGTTTTACCGCGAAAACGGCGGCTTTGGCATTGAGGGTGTCGAAAATGGTCTCGATCAGGACGATGTCCGCGCCGCCCTCGATAAGACCACGGGCTGATGACTTGTAATCATCAACCAGTTCATTGAATGTGACGTTGCGAAAACCGGGGTCGTTGACATCCGGCGAAATGGACAGCGTCTTGCTGGTGGGGCCGAGCACGCCCGCCACGAAGCGGGGTTTGTCCGGCGTACTGGCGTCCGCCGCCGCGCGTCGCGCCAGTTTTGCCGCCTCCACGTTGAGTTCGTAGGCCAGCGACTCCATGCCGTAATCGGCCATGGATGCCCGGGTGGCGTTGAAACTGTTGGTTTCCAGTATGTCCGCGCCCGCGTCCAGGTACTGTTTGTGAATGCCATATATGATGTCCGGCTGGGTCAGCACCAGCAGATCATTATTGCCCTTGAGATCGCTGGGCCAGTCGGCGAAACGCTCGCCGCGGTAGTCCGCCTCCTGCAGTTTGTGGCGCTGGATCATGGTGCCCATGGCGCCGTCGAGAATCAGGATGCGTTCAGAAAGCAGTTGTTTGAGCAGCTTGGTGCGTTTGTCGGGCATGTTGATGAGCCAGGAAAAAGCAACTGCGGATCATAGCAGGCCGCGCCAGTTGCCGCGACCGCCCTGCCCGTTGACAGAGGCAAAAACAAAGGCCGGCATGGCCGGCCCTGAAGAGACATCTGGTTGCTATTGATTTTATTCGGCTTGGTTAAGCCCCAGATTCGACCCGTTCCGCAGGCCGCCGCGGTACCATCTGGTTATTTCCGCGGGGTTGCCGAACTTGAAATGGTTCCCGAAGATTGGCCGGAAACAGCCCGCGCCACACACCGTTAAAGGATATCACCGGGTTTCTGTCCCGGAATCATCGGTCTTTGCGCCGCCGGGACGGATCCGGGTCATGCGTGGCGCCAGAGAGCCAAAGATCTGTTTATTCATCAGCTTATGGTAATGTCGCAGTAATCTTGTTGAACCCGGGTATGGGAGCATAATTTGGCGCATTGCGCAACAAAATTGACATATATCAATTTGCCCCCATGTCTGCCATAAAACACAGGGGAAACATCATGACCGAAACAGAATCCGCCACCTTGCGGGCTTTATTGCTGCAGGCGCGCTGGGGAGCGCTGGCAACCGCTGGCGAGAATACGCCCTATGCCTCCTGGGCGGCGTTTGTGGTGGAGCCGGATTTTACCGGTTTTCTGCTGCATCTGAGCCGGCTGGCGCGGCATACGCGCTTCATGCTGGAGAACCCGCAGGCGTCACTGGCCCTGTGCGAGACGGATGACGGGCGCCGTGATCCGCAGACCCTGGCGCGGGTCAGTCTGTCCGGCCCGGTGCAGGATCTGGCCAGGGGAAGCGATGACTACGACCAGGCGCGGGCGCGATATCTGTCGCGTTTTCCGGAAGCCGGGCAGTTGTTCGGGTTTGCCGATTTTCATCTGTTTCGACTGAAGCCGGAACAGGCGCAGTTTGTACCCGGCCTGGGTCAGGCCAAACGCCTGCGCGCTTCGGATCTGGCCGGGCTGCGGGAATGAGACAGATGTCCGTTCAGTAAAAATTTGAACCTTTTGCCCGCTTTGCAACCCAATGTCAGACAAGTTCGGGCGTCAGTCAAGTTGACCGCATGCCCGCTGACTTGTAATACTAGAGTTTCCTAAAACCAGTAATATCACGGATAGACAGCAATGAAAGTAAAATACATTATAGCAAGCCTACTCGCCGCAACTATTTTGAGCGGTTGTGAAAAGACCAAGGAAGTGTCCAGTTCCGCCGTTGACGCCACCAAGGAAGCCGCCGGCAAGGCGGCCGACGCGACCAGGGATGCCGCACATGCAGTAGTGGAAGGCACCAAGGACGCAGCAGCAGGCGCGGCTGAAATGGCGGGAGACGCCGTTGACGCCACCAAGGAGGCCGCCGGCAACGCAGCAGATGCTACCCGCGAAGCGGCCGGCAAGGCAGTCGACGCCACCAAGGATGCTGGCCACGCGGTCGCCGAAGGCGCCAGAAATGCAGTGGACGCCACCAAGGCAGCGGCCGGCAACGCAGCAGACGCGGTCAAGGATACTGTTGACAAATAAGCTTCCTGCTTACTGTCGAAAAACCCCGCCCCCGGCGGGGTTTTTTATTGCCGCGGAAAAACATGCACGCTGATCATTCTCCGGGTGCTGGCCCGGCCAGACGCACCCGGTCGTCCCGATGGCGGTTCTGGATTGATCGCGGCGGCACCTTCACCGACGTGGTGGCAGTTGATCCCGATGGCGTGACGCGGGTACACAAGCTGTTGTCCGACAGCCCCCTGTACGACGACGCGGCGGCGCAGGGAATACGTCATCTGATGGGGCTGGCGGCGGACGAGCCGATACCGTCCGCCGGGCTGGACAGCGTGCGCATGGGCACCACTGTCGCCACCAATGCCCTGCTGGAGAGAAAAGGCGAGCCGGTATTGCTGCTGGTTCCCCAAGGTTTCCGCGACGCTCTGCGTATCGGCTACCAGAACCGTCCGGATATATTCTCTCTCGATGTGCGTCTGCCGCAAATGATATACCACAGGGTTGAGGAAGTGCCGGGCCGGCTGGATGTGGATGGCAGGGAGTTGAACCCGCTGGATCTGGAGCGGGCTGCTGCCGTGCTGAGGCAGGCGTACGACACGGGTTTGCGCGCCGTGGCCATTGTTTTCATGCACGCCTACCGCTATCCGCAACAGGAACAACAGGTGGCGGAACTGGCGCGCGGCATCGGCTTTGAGCAAATCTCCTGCTCCCATGAAGTCAGCCCGCTGATCCGGTTTGTTTCGCGCGGCGACACGACGGTGGTGGATGCCTATCTGTCACCCGT
>JALXFQ010000212.1 GCA_027067235.1 Gammaproteobacteria bacterium | reverse complement strand
ACGGGTTGATAATATGGTTGGTGCCGAATGATTTCATGTTGTCCATGAATTCCTTGTGGTCCGCCCGGCAGATCACTTTCATGTTGGGATTGAGCAATTTGGCGGTGATGGCGATTTTCAGATTGACTGCGTCGGAATTGGTCAGGGCGATGACGCCTACGCACTGGGGGTGGCGTATACCTGCGTCGATGAGTACTTCCGGGTCGTTGGCGTCACCGGCGAGGCGCGGTACATAATAGTGGTAATCACGCAGGCCCAGATCGTCAATGGCGTTCTGATCCTGGTCGACAACCACGGCATGGTGATAGCGTTCGGTCAGCGCCTGTACCAGCAACTGGCCGGTATCGCCGTAACCACAGATCAGATAAAACGGTGATTTGCCGGTGCGCACGGTGCGGGCGAAGCGGCTTCGGGTCAGTGCGCGGGAAAATGACTGGCTTTGTATCAGCGATATGATGGTGCCGATGGCGTAGAACCAGGAAATAACGCCAATATAGATGGCGAATATTGTCCATAAGCGTTGCATATCACTGAATTCGTAGGGTATTTCCCCGAATCCAATGGTGGTTGCCATATAGCTGACGAAATACAGGGCGTGAAAAAAGTCCATGTGCCAGGGATTGCCCTGGGCATCCACGCCAGGCGCCGCCATGATGCCGATGATGCAAATGGCATAGGCTGTGATCAGTACAATCAGCGGCCTGCGCATGCGCCGCATGATCAGTGATGTGACCAGGCTCATGGCCGGATGCCGTGGTTGAGCAGTAATGCCCGCATGGTCCCGGGTCCGGCTAGCGTCTCAGCAGCACGGTTTCGATGATGAGCAGCGTGACCGAGATGACATTGGCCAGCATGGCCCCGCCAGACAGGGATACGATACTGGCCATGACTGTTGGCGTCAGCCCCGATCCCGTGCCATAGACGGCGATGGCCCATACCATGGCTGCAGCAAGTAACTGGAGTACCGCTACCAGGCTGGTGGAGAGCAGCACGGCGCCCATCTGCGAACGGTCGCCGAATTTCAGCACAGTGGCGATCAGATTGACAATAATGACCGCAAACAGTTCGTAGGCGTGATGATGGGTGGCGTCGTCGATTTCACCCAGAAAAAAACCAAAGTTCAGGGTCAGGGACAATACGATAAAAAAACCGAATACGACTTTTTCCAGGTTCATGGCGGCCTCGCTAACCAGGTGCCGCGCCCGATGCTTCCGGCAGCGGTCGGCAATGCGCCCGCGCGGCATGATGTGTTGTTTGGGTGAATCATAGTCCGGCGGATGAAAAATTCCAATCATGGAGTTTTCCGCAGACAACCGCCCTGATTGGGAAAAGTTCATGGATTCCGGGTGTTTGATGGCGAAATCTGAAATGTGTCTTATACTTTGACAAGCTTGGCTCAAAGCAGGTTTTCTCGTGGGCAATTTGAATTCAGGGCAGGAAAGGGAGGCAACGTGGCGGATCCGCAATCACGCAGCAATATTACCGTTGTAGTGGTCGATGACAGCGAGACAGTCAGACGCACGGCGACCAGTTTACTGGAGCAGTCGGACTGCCGCGTTTTTACCGCCGGTGACGGTTTCGAGGCCATGTCTGTCATATCCGATCATCATCCGGACATTGTTTTTCTGGATATCATCATGCCCAGGCTGGATGGCTACCAGGCCTGTTCGCTGATCAGAAAGAGTCGCGAGTTCAGGCAGCTGCCGGTGATCATGCTGTCGGCCAGTGACGGGATTTTTGATCGCGCGCGGGCGCGCATTGCGGGATTCAGCGGGCATCTGGACAAGCCGTTCAGCAAGGATGACCTGGAGAGCATTATCGACCGGCACGTTACCGCGCCGCGATCCCGGTCCGAGGAGAGCGCCTGATTCCGATGACGAATCTGAATGTAATGGCTGTTTGATCCCGATATGCGAGCTGATCTGAGAGAACTCGACCCGATCACGCTGCTGCAGCAGATGGAGCGCGCCGTGTTGGCGCGCGAAAAAGCGCAGTCGCAGGCCGGCGCTGGCGAGGCGCAGGACCAGTGGTATGGCATCGGTTATATGATAAACAACAAGCGTTTCGTCAGCCCGTTGAAGCATGTGCGGGAAGTATTGCTGCACAGCCATGTGGTTGACGTGCCGGAGACCCGGTCGTGGCTGAGGGGGTTGGCCAACTCGCGGGGAAATCTCATCACCGTCGTCGATATTGCCGAATTCCTGCAGTGGCCATTGCCGGAGAACAGTGATACGGGCCGCTGGATGTTGATTAACGACACGCGCCTGAACTGCGCCATAGCGGTACAGGAAGTGATCGGACTCAAGCTGTTCCGGGACAGTCAGATTCATGCCTGCGAGAAACACACATCCGATCTGAAACCGGTGGCGCCTTTTCTCACCAGCAGGGTGTTCAAGGAAGACAGCAACGACTGGTACGAACTGGATCTGATGATGCTCAGTAAACACAAGACTTTTGTTAATGCCGCGCTGCAAAGTGGATAGAAAATGGACGCTACGACAGAAACAACGTTGTTGCCCGGCGCGCTGACGCTCGGTGACGCAGAAGCCCCGGCCGGGAAATCACGCAGAAAAATAAGCAGGGGCCTGCTGTCAGATGAAAGATTTCTGGCTTTGCTGGTTTTCGTGTTCCTGGTTGGCCTGATTGCTTCACTGGTCTATCTGGCCTACCGCAACGACAGGCAAACCGAATATGTGGCGCAAACCAGTCGTCTGGTCATGCTCACCCAGGGCATTGCGAAAGAGGCAGGCAACGCCATACTGGGTCAGGCGCCGGCATTCAAGAAACTGGAAGAAGCGTCGGGAGAGTTTTCCAGCACCCTGAAAATCCTGGTCGAGTCCGGCTCTGGTCTGGGGTTGCAGACGACGCCGGCCCGTTTGACCTACACCCTGCACAAGGTCGCGGGCGACTGGGACGAGACAGCAAGGAACGTGCAACTGATACTGGACCAGAAAGAAGCCCTGTTGCAGGCGCGCAGCCACGTCAATGCAGTGAATGATGCCAGCCCGGAACTGGTCGAACGCATCGACGAGCTGGTTGATCTGTTGCTTAGTTCGCGCGCCAAACGCAGCGTGATCAAAACCGCTGCACGCATGGGCATGCTGGGTCAGCGCATGATAAAGAATATCAATCTGGTGCTGCCGGGCGGCGCCCAGGCCACCGACGCCGTTGCGCTGTTCTCCAGCGACATCGCGTATTTCGAGAAAGCGATCAAGCAGTTGCGGCATGCTACCGGCAAGGCGCTGAAAAACCGCCTTGACCGCCTGGAAAAAGTGTTTGATGGCATTTTGCAAAACGCCAAGATCATACTCAGTTATGCGCGGCAGATATCGATAGCCCAGAATGCGGGTCAGTTCATCAACAACAGCAGCGATGCGCTGGTTTACAAGCTGGTGAAGCTGAAAGAAGGCTACGCCAGCGAGAACAATACCAGTCTTGCCAACTATCTGCCGTGGCTGTTCAGTCTTGGCTCCCTGCTGTCTCTGTTGCGCCTGATCCGGGTACGTCTTACGCTGGAAGCGGCCAAGGCAAAACGGCAACAAATGAAAAACCAGCGCACCCAGCGTTCCATTACGACCCTGCTGGAACAGATGGGCGCGCTGGCGGATGGCGATCTGACCATCAAGCCGGAAGTCAAGGATACGGCAACCGGCGCCATCGCCGATGCGGTCGGTTTCGCCGTGCAGGAAATGCGCTATCTGGTGGGTCGCATCCAGCAGGCGGCGAAACAGATCACCACCACCAGTGACCAGAGTCAGGAAATAGCCGAGGAACTGTCGAACAAGGCGGGTCAGCAGGCCAGTCAGATCGTCGATGTGGCGGCGTATATACAGGAAATAGCGCGCAGCATGGAATCCATGTCGTCGGACGCAAAAAAATCCGCAGACGTGGCCTTGCAGTCGGTTGACGTGGCCAAGAAGGGCGCCTCGTCCGTACAGGCCACCATCGACGGCATGTCGGCCATGCGCTCACAGATGCAGACGACCTCCAAGCGCATCAAGCGCCTGGGTGAAAGTTCGCAGCAAATCGGCGATATCGTCGCTCTGATCAATGAATTGTCTGACCAGACCAATGTGCTGTCGGTGAATGCTTCCATTCAGGCAGCCATGGCCGGTGAGGCCGGCCGCGGGTTTTCCGTGGTGGTGGATGAGGTGCAGCAGCTGGCAGAACGCTCATCGCAGGGCGCCAGACAGATTACCGACATACTCAAGCACATTCGCTCCGATACATCTTCCGCAGTCAAATCCATGGAAGAAGCGACCCGTGGCGTGGTGGAAAGCACCCGTCTGGCGGATCAGGCGGGCAGTTCGCTGATGGAAATACAGCGTGTGTCCGAACGTCTGGCGCAACTGATTACCGAGATTTCCCGGGTCGCGCACAAGCATTCGGATTCCGCCATGAATGCCTCTCAGGACATGGCCGAAGTCAAGAATATCACGATCGAGTCTTCCGCGAGCGCACGCAAAGTCGCCGACATGATCGAGCGGCTTGCCGAACTGGCCAAGGAACTGCAGAAGTCCGTGTCCCGCTTCAAGCTGCCCAAGGCCGATGCCTCTTGATGCCGCCATGATTGAGCAGGTTGCCGGCGAGGTGCACGAATCGCTGCAGGCGGCGGGCAGCGCGATTCAGGAGTCTGTCTCGAATCCGGCTGATATGACGCCGCTGCGCATCGCGGCGACCCATCTGCATCAGGCCCAGGGTACCTTGCAAATGGCCGATTGCAGCGCCGCGGCGCTGCTGCTGGCAGAAGCGGAAGCGCTGATCCAGATGCAACTGGGCGAGCAGCCGCTGGCGCCGGAAAGCTTCAGTCAAACCCTGTTAACAGCGCTGGCGACGGCGGATAACTGCCTCGGCGATGCCCGCGTGGCGGGATGTAATGATCAGGCTTTGCTGAAACAGATCAACAGGCTGCGGCGCCAGCAGGGCAAGGCAGAGATAGCTGCGCTGGAAATTTTTCGCCCCGATCTGGGCCTCTATCCGGGCAAACCGAACAACGCCGACAGCAACCAGGCCGACATCGGGATCTGGCGGGACCAGTATGGCAGCAGCCTGAAACTATGGCTGAAACACACGAACGACAGCGCGCCGCTGAAACAGATGATGGCGGCCCTGGATCAGCTGGAGCTGGCGGCGTCATCGCCATCGTGCGGGCTGCTGTGGGCCTCTGCCGCCGCCGTGTGCGAAAGTATCTTGCTTGACGGCAAGGCCACAGCCGAAGCAAGGCAGTATCTGGCACAGACCGAACAGTGGCTGAAGCAAGCGGCCGAAAGCGGCGCGATGACTCGGTCAGATCAGGCCCGGGAGTCCCTGATACGCGGCTTGCTGTACCAGTTGGTGCAGTCGCCTGCGACAGGCGGGCGCGGCAAGGCTCTGTTGCAGCAGTTGCATCTTGACGCCGACCGTCCGGCCGAAACCGCAGAGCACGCGCAACTGGCGTGGTTGCAGCAAATTCAGCCGGAGCTGGAAAGCCGTGTAGCCACGGCCCGGCTGTTTCTGGATGACTATTTCGATCCGGCCAGGGATGATGCCGAAACCCTGCGGCCCCTGTTGGCGCTGCTGGACGAACTGCGCCAGCTTGCGGCCGGGGGCAAAGATGCTGCTTGCGGGCTGAAAGATCTGCTGGCCGCCCTGTATCAGGTTTGCCATGGGTTCGTGAATGGCCGCCTGGTCTCCGCCGAAACGGTGGTCCTGCATCTTGCCGAGGGACTGCTGGTACTGGAAACCAGTGCGCCGGACGCGGCCGCTGATTTCAGCGCCTGGTGCGATCGGGTGGAGCAGGCCGGCAACAATCTGCGTCGGCTGCTGCAACAGGGCGCAAAACAGCGCGAAGACGCCCCGGCGCC
>JALXFQ010000211.1 GCA_027067235.1 Gammaproteobacteria bacterium | reverse complement strand
CGCCGCCTTCGCGCCACAATTTCCCGCGCCGTAACCGACTCATCAGCGGTCTGTCGCTGGGCGTCCTGGTGGTGGAAGCGGCGGCCAAAAGCGGTTCACTGATTACCGCGCGCATGGCAGGCGAGCAGGGGCGCGAGGTGTTTGCCATTCCCGGCTCCATACATGCCCCGCTGGCCAAGGGCTGCAATCGTCTCATACGTCAGGGCGCCAAGCTGGTGGAATCGGGGCGCCATGTCATCGAGGAGCTGGGGCCGATTTCAGGAGTGCTGAAAGAGATGCCGGCGGCAGAGGCGCCACCGCGGCAAATCGAGCTTTCCGACGAGCTGGAAGCACTTTACCGGCATCTGGGGCATGACCCGCAAACCATGGACCAGCTCATTGCAAGAAGCGGATTGACGGCGGCGCAAGTTTCCTCCATCCTTTCGCAGCTTGAAATTCGGGGGCTGGCGGAATGCCAGCATGGCGGTACATTCATCCGTACCTCAACGGAATCTGGTTAACGTAATGAATGAAGATATTCTCAATGTCCTCATGTTTTTGCTGGAAAACGGCATGATGGATGACATGGATCCGGATCAGGACAGTCTGGCGGCGACACTGTCCGAAGCGGGTTTTCACCATCGCGAAATTAACCGCGCATTCGACTGGCTGGAGTCGTTGAACGAGCATTTTGACGCCATTCCGGCCACGACTTCCCAGCATTCCGGCGGTTTTCGCATTTATTCCGACGAAGAAACGGAAAAGCTGGGCATGGATGGCATCAGCTTTCTCGCCGATCTGGAAAACCGTGGCATTCTGGGCGGCGCAACACGCGAACTGGTGATCGAGCGCATTCTGGCGCTGGAAGTTGCATACATCGATGTTGACGACATCAAGTGGATGACGCTGTTCGTGCTGATGAACCTGCACGGCCGGGACTTCAACAGCAACGAGCTGCTGGAAGCGATTATTTTTGGCGAAGAAGACATCCTGCACTGACCGGCGCGAATCGTAATGGCGAAAAACCTTATTGTTGTCGAATCCCCGGCCAAGGCCAAGACCATCACCCGTTATCTGGGCAAGGACTTCGCCGCGCTGGCATCCTACGGTCATGTGCGTGACCTGATTCCGAAAAACGGCGCGGTGGATGCCGAGCACGATTTCGCCATGAAATACGAAATCATCGAGCGCAATGCCAGGCACGTCAAAGCCATCGAAAAGGCACTGGCCAAGGCCGACGCCCTGTATCTCGCCACTGACCCGGATCGCGAGGGCGAGGCCATTTCCTGGCATCTGTACGAGATACTGAAACAGCGCAAGAAGCTCAAGGACAAGCCGGTTTACCGGGTGGAATTCCATGAAATCACCAAAAAGGCCATTCAGGATGCGGTGGCGAATCCGCGCGAGCTGGCGCAGGAACTGGTGGATGCACAGCAGGCGCGACGGGCGCTGGACTATCTGGTGGGTTTCAACCTGTCGCCACTGTTGTGGAAAAAAGTCCGTCGCGGACTGTCGGCGGGGCGGGTGCAAAGCCCGGCGCTGCGCCTGATCTGCGAGCGCGAAGACGAGATAGAAGCCTTCAAACCGCGTGAATTCTGGACCATCGAGGCGCTGCTGGAAAAACAGAAACAGGCCTTCGGCGCCAAGCTGATCCGCTTGCATGGCGACAAGGTCGAGCAGTTTACGATCAATAACGACAAGCAAGCCACCGGCATTCGCGACGAATTGTTGCAACTGGCCAATGGCGAATTGCTGGTGGAAACAGTTTCCAAAAAGCAGCGCCGTCGCAATCCGGCGCCGCCTTTTACCACCTCGACCCTGCAGCAGGAGGCCTCGCGCAAGCTGGGCTTCGGCGCGCAGCGCACCATGCGCGTGGCGCAAACCCTGTACGAAGGCGTGGATATAGGCGGCGAAACGGTGGGCCTGATCAGCTACATGCGTACCGATTCGGTATCGCTGGCGAACGAGGCGGTGGCCGAAATTCGTGATGTCATCGCCAAACAGTACGGCGGGGACAACGTGCCGTCATCG
>JALXFQ010000210.1 GCA_027067235.1 Gammaproteobacteria bacterium | reverse complement strand
CTCAGACAGCCCGTCGCCCGCGCTCCATTGTTATGTTTCCCTTACCTCGAACAATCGTCACCTGCCCGGGCGTAACCGGGTATTGTGCTGAAAATCACCCCGCAATATTCTTCATCAGCAGCAGATTAATTTACAGCGGACCCCAACTTTCCGCATTTGCTGGGGACGTGTTTGCTAACCGAGGTATAGACTCGCGGCCTTTATCTAAGTCGACCAAACAGCTATCGTACTCAACCCGTGAATTCACAAGCGCCTCATCCCGGAATATCTCACTGATGGCAACCAGCCGCCTAAACAATATTGATGTCCTGAGAGGAGTCGCCGCGCTTCTGGTCGTTTGGCAACATAGCTCGGAAAGCTTCCGTCGAATCCCCGAAATAGCTGCGCATGGCACTTTGCTGGCAGATATGGCCTGGTACGTCGATTTTGGCAGGATTGGCGTCGTGTGCTTCTTTCTGATTTCAGGATTCGTCATACCTTTCAGTTTCTCCAAAGGGGACGGCGCTTTAAAGAAATTCGCGATACGCCGGTTTTTCCGTTTATATCCGGTTTACTGGGTTTCGATTGCCGCGGTTTTGATCTCAACCACTTTGATTGCAGGCAAGCATTGGGAAACGGGCACTATCTTGGCGAACGCCACCATGCTGCAAAGATTCCTCGGCGAACCACATATGCTGGGTCTGTACTGGACATTACAGGCAGAAATCATTTTTTACGCTATCTGCGCCGCGCTGTTTGCCGCCGGAGTGCTGCACGAGCCCATATACCAGTTCATTGCCTGTATCGTATCGCTGTGTCTGTTCTGCGTGATATCCATTGTTGCAAGGGAAACGGATCTGCTACAGAGCCTGCATAAAGAATTGCGCTATATCCCCTACGTTTTGGCGATGATGTTTAGTGGGACGATGCTGCGGTCAGTATTCACCGAACAATCACCCAGATCCACTAACAACTTGCTGCTGCTAGCGCCGCTGGCGGTATTTTTACTGCCCGTGACTGTCCTCTGCCTTGGCTTTCTTGGCATCCATCTTAACGAACAACCCGTGCGATTCGGACTGGGACATATACTTGGCTTCGTACTATTTCTACTCGGATACCGCCATCTGAAAACGAGCCAGCCGCTTCTACTCTGGCTCGGCGCCATCAGTTATTCTATTTACCTGTTTCACCCTATCGTAATTAGCCAGATCCAATGGCTGAGAGCGAGAGCCTGGGGAGAGGGGTTGCCATCATTACACATGGGCATCTACATGTTGATGGTGATAGTCGCAACGTTTGTTATATCTTCTATCGCATACAAACTGATCGAAAAACCCGCTATCAATCTGGGGCACAGATTGACGCGAAATAGCTAAGTCCATGTCGCGTTCGGAAATGCCCGATCGATAGGCTCGGCATCACCGAAAGTGGCTATATCACGCGCCCGGTAAACCAACGTTTATACCCACATCGGTTGGTTTCACCCGCTTCGCCACGATAACGGCGAAGCGGGTATGACCCTATTGCCAATCTGCCGTGAATACATCGGCCCCGGATGCTAACCCCCTGCGCCGATCGCCGCCTCGTCCACCACCGGCAATCCCGCCAGCGCCATAGCGACTTCCTGATCCGGGTAGGCGTAGTCCTTGAGCTTGCCGGCGGCGTAGTCCATGTAGGCCTGCATGTCGAAATAGCCGTGGCCGGAGAGGTTGAACAGGATGGTTTTGGCTTCGCCGGATTCCTTGCATTTCAGCGCTTCGACGATGGCGCCCTTGATGGCGTGGGTGGATTCGGGCGCGGGAACGATGCCTTCGGCCTTGGCAAACTGGACGCCGGCGTCGAAACATTCAACCTGATGGTAGGACGTTGGCCGGGCCAGTCCTTCCGCCACCACTTGCGAGACCAGCGGCGCCATGCCGTGGTAGCGCAGGCCGCCGGAATGGAAGCCGGGCGGGACGAAGGTGGAGCCGAGGGTGTGCATTTTCACCAGCGGGGTGAGGTGACCGGTATCGCCGAAGTCGTAGGCATATGCGCCCTTGGTCAGCGACGGGCAGGCGGATGGCTCCACGGCGACCACTTCCACATCCTGCTCGCCGCGCAGCTTCCTGCCGAGGAACGGAAAGGCGATGCCGGCGAAGTTGGAGCCGCCACCGGTGCAGGCGATGACCACGTCCGGGTAATCGTCGGCCATATCCATCTGGGCAATGGCTTCCTCGCCGATGATGGTCTGGTGCAGCAGCACATGGTTGAGCACCGAGCCGAGGGAATATTTGGTGTCATCGCGCTGGGCGGCCAGTTCCACCGCTTCGGAGATGGCGATGCCGAGGCTGCCGGAGCTGTCCGGATCTTGCGCCAGAATGGCGCGGCCGGTTTCGGTGCGCTCGCTGGGGCTGGCAGTGCAATGCGCGCCAAAGGTTTCCATGAAGGCGCGGCGGTAGGGCTTCTGGTCATAACTGACGCGCACCATGAACACGTCGATATCCAGCCCAAACATGGAGCCGGCCAGCGCCAGCGATGATCCCCACTGCCCAGCGCCGGTTTCAGTGGTGATACGTTTGACGCCTTCTTCGGCGTTGTAGAACGCCTGCGCCACGGCGGTATTGGGCTTGTGGCTGCCCGCCGGGCTGACCGATTCGTTCTTGTAATAGATCTTCGCCGGCGTACCCAGAGCCTTTTCCAGCCTGCGGGCGCGGTACAGCGGCGATGGCCGCCACTGGCGCAGTATGTCGCGCACCGGCCCGGGAATTTCGATTTCCCGCTCCATGCTCACTTCCTGCTCGATTACCGCCATGGGAAACAGCGGCGCGAGATCATCCGGGCTGATGGGCTGGGCGGTGCCGGGGTTCAGCGGCGGCATGGGCGGATGCGGCAAATCCGCCGCGATGTTGTACCAGAATTTGGGCATGGCCGATTCCGGCAGCTCGAATTTGATCTGTTTTGACACTCTCTCCTCCTGGTTATTTTTCTGAGCGCACATATTATCGCACAAGCGCTATAAACATCGACTTGTCTTGTGTCAATTCCCTGCACATCTGTCAGAAAACAAATGGCTTAAGCGCGCGAGTTGCGTCAGAATACGCGCCTGTATCATTAGTAGCGATTCCGATGACTCACATTCCCCGTATTCGAAAAACCAAGATCGTCGCCACCATCGGCCCGGCCTGTGATTCAGTGGAAACGTTGATTGAAATGATCCGCGCTGGCATGAATGTCGCGCGCCTGAACCTTTCCCACGGCACTCACGAAGAACAATCGGCCAAGGTCGGGCGCATACGCGAGGCGGCGCGCGCGGTAAACACCAGCGTTGCCATCATGGTGGATACGCGCGGCGTGGAGATTCGAACTCGCAAGCTGGAAAACCGCACCGTGGAGTTGATTAACGGCGACAGGTTTGTGCTGTATGCCGACGACCGCATGGGCAATCAGGAAGGCGTTGCGGTGAGCTTTCCCACCATCGCCGAGCATATCGAGCCGGGCGACACGATTCTGATGGACGACGGCGCGCTGGAGCTGAAGGCGGTGAAAGTACTGCCGACAGAAATCCACTGTGAGGTCATACACGGCGGTGTACTCAAGGAAAACAAGAGTGTCAACCTGCCCAGCACCACCCTGCCCATGGCCACCGCTAGTCCGGAAGGCCGCGAGGATGTGTTGAAGGAACTGGAATTTGCGGTAGAGAACGATGTCGAGTATATCGCCGCCTCGTTCATCCAGAGCGCCGATGACATCATTATCATGCGCCAGATGCTGGAAGACATGGGCACCTGCATTCCGCTGATCGCCAAGATCGAAAACAAGGCCGGCGTGCGCAACCTGGATGCTATCGTACAGGCAGCCGACGGCATGATGGTGGCGCGCGGCGACATGGGCGTGGAACTGCCTTTCGGCGAAGTACCCATCATCCAGAAACGCATGATCCGCACCACGGTAGAAAACGGCAAGCCGGTCATTACCGCCACGCAAATGCTGGCGTCCATGGAATTCAACCCCAAACCTACCCGCGCGGAAGCGTCTGACGTGGCCAACGCCATACTCGACGGCAGTTCGGCGGTGATGCTCTCCGGAGAAACCGCCGCTGGCCGCTACCCGGTGGAATCCGTCAAAACCATGGCTGATCTGGCGGTGAAGACCGAGGCATGGCTGGAGGAATACGGCTATTTGCAGGCCACCAAGCCCAACCCGTCGTTCCAGGTCACCGAGGCCGTAGCCCAGGGCGCGGTCTCCATGGCCAAAAAACTCGACGCCGCCGCCATCTTCACCCTCACCATGACCGGCACCACCTCGCGACTGGTGTCCAAGCACCGCCCGGTGTCGCTGATACTCGCCATTACCGAATCACGCAAGGTGGCGCGGAGGCTGGCGCTGAACTGGGGCGTACTGCCCATCCTCTACAGCGAAGAACCCTCCGACGAGGCGCGTATCAAGATGGCCATGGTGCGCGCCCGGGAACTGGGCTATGTGAAAGCCGGCGACACCATTATCGTCACCGCCGGGCAAAGCCAGCGCGCGGGCGGCACGGATTTGATACGGGTGATGACGATTGAATAGTGATTGGTGATTGGTGGGTTACCGCGCGCTGACAAAATCCTCTATGGCGCTACGCACCGCGTCCGGGGCTTCGGTCATCAGCCAGTGCGAGGCGTCAATTTTGCGGATTCGGCAATCCGGCAACAGGCCAAGCAAATCGCGCGTTTTCTGTTGCTCATCTGGCGGGTTGCCCGAGGAGAGCAAGGCCAGTGTCGGCTGGCGGATGTCGGCGGATACCGGCGCGGGGCGAAGTATTTCGGCAGCGTCCTGAAAATAGCTGGATAGCGGGTTGTAGGGCAGGTCCACCCAGGGCGAGGCATATCGGGCGATCACTTCGGCGCGTTTGCCAGCGCGGATCATGGCGCGCGCCTCTTCGTCCCATTGCCACAGGCTGCGGTAGCGGTAGCGGCGTCGATGCAGGCCCAGCGCATTGACTGCCCTGATCATACCGGCAGCGCCGCGAAACACCGGACGCAGCCAGCGCCGGTCTTTGGGCATGGCCTCCGGGAACGATGGCTCCACCAGCACCAGCGACGTCGTTTGGTCAGGACAGGTTCTGGCAAAATGCAGCGCCAGCAGCGCGCCCATGCTGTGCCCGGCGACAATAGCGCGGTCATAACCTTCCTTACCGAGTATCTGTTTCAGATCCCACACCCAGCGTTCCATGGTCAGTTCACAGCGGCAGGCGGACAGACCATGTCCGCGCAAATCAAGCCGCAACAGGTCGTGGGTTTTCTTCAGGCGGGTATGGGCAACAAACTCGGACCAGCGCGTCATGTTGCTGCCCATGCCATGCAGCAGCATCAACAGGGGCTTGCGCTGTTCGCCGCGCAGGATGCGATAGACCACCTGACGCTGGCAGCCCAGCTTCAGCCGCGCTTCCTTTTCATCGGGGTGAAAAAGCTGGTCCGGTTTCACGGAAATTCACGCACCACGCGAAACCCGATACAGGCCTTTAGCGGCATGGCGAAAACAATGGCGAGCAGTAATTTTTTCATGCCACCATTGTGGAGGAATCCTGAGCTGAAAGAAACAAACCCGGTTTATTCCCAGAAAAAAGCCCCTGCGCCGGCAAAGGCGCAGGGGCTTGTCTGGTGTTAGCCAGCCTGTGTTGCGTGGTCAGATACCCGCATCCGCCTTGAGAGCGTCGGCCTTGTCGGTCTGCTCCCAGGTGAAGTCGGCATCTTCGCGACCAAAGTGGCCGTAGGCTGCTGTCTTGTGGTAGATGGGCCGCAGCAGATCCAGCGTCTGTACTATGCCTTTGGGACGCAGGTCAAAGTGCTCGCGCACCAGTACGGCGATCTGGTCGTCCGGTATCACGCCGGTGCCGAACGTGTTGACGCTGATGGAGACTGGTTGGGCGACGCCGATGGCGTAGGCCACCTGCACTTC
>JALXFQ010000209.1 GCA_027067235.1 Gammaproteobacteria bacterium | reverse complement strand
TCACCAGCAGGCCATCGAGCCTGACCACGGAAACGCCGTCCATGTCCCGCGTCACCTCGCGCACCAGATCGACCCGTTGGTCCTGGCTGAACATGGGCTGCTTGCCGGCCTTGGTGGCGACCGCCACAACCACCTGGTCAAACAGCAACCGCGCCCGTTCGATCAGGTCGGTATGACCTTTGGTAATGGGGTCGAATGTTCCGGGAAACAATATCCTGTGCGGTTTGTCAGTCGGCATGGGCCTGAAACAGTTGGTAGACCACTTCTCCGGTCGTTTTGTCTTTCAGCAAACGCCAGTTCCCGGGCAAGTCCCCGGACTCGATCTGCTGCTCTGCCTCAATATAAACCAGCGCACCGGGTTTCAGCCAGCCCTTGTTGGACAAATCCGCACAAACCGGCGCGATCATGCCCCGGTGAAACGGCGGGTCGAGGAAAACCAGGTCGAAAGGATCGGGCGACCGGTTTAGATACTGCCCGGCTCTGATATTGACGACAGTGGCGCCGCTGGCGCCAAATTCCTGTAACAATGACTGAATGTTCGCCGCCGCGCGCCGGTTCGACTCCACCAGCACCACCTCAGCCGCACCCTGCGACAGGGCCTCGAGACCCAGAGCGCCGGAGCCGGCGAACAGATCCAGACAGCGAGCGCCGGGCAAGGACGGCCGCAACCAGTTGAACACGGTCTCGCGCACCCGGTTTGGCGTGGGCCGCAGGCCCGGCGCATCGCCGAATCGAATCCGGCGGCCCCTGTAGCGGCCGCCGATAACGCGGATGGTATTTTTGCGGGTCATGGCTTTTTCAGCGGACAACACGCGGCGGTTCGATGGCTGTACGCTGCGGGCCGGGCCGGGAGCAAGTTGCCTTGCACAGCCTGTTCCTGGATCGTTTTGCCCCGGAGACTGGTTTGCATGTAAACCTGGTAATCGTTGTTTATTCCTGAGCCGTTGCAGTTGCTTCCCACCGTCTATTCCTGAATCGTTTTACCCCCGAAGACTGGGTTGCATGTAAGCCCGGCGCTCGTTGTTTATTCCTGAGCCGTTGCGGTTGCTTCCCACCGTCTATTCCTGAATCGTTTTGCCCCGAGACTGGGTTGCATGTAAGCCCGGCGCTCGTTGTTTATTCCTGAGCCGTGCGGTTGCTTCCCACCGTTTATTCCTGAATCGTTTTGCCCCCGGAGACTGGGTTGCATGTAAACCCGACGCTCGTTGTTTGTTTCTGAGCCGTTGCGGTTGCTTCCCACCGTCTATTCCTGAATCGTTTTGCCCCGGAGACTGGGTTGCATGTAAACCCGACGCTCGTTGTTTATTTCCGGGATGCAACCCCTTCGCCGACCATGACCGTGACCATCCGGTCCGGATGAATGCGGCGCTGCCAGGCGTCTTTGATGCTGGCCACGGTAACCGCGTTGATATTGTCGATAAATTCATCCAGATAGTTGACCGGCAAGCCGTAGAATCCTATCACGCCCAGATAGCCGGCGATTTTCTTGTTGCTGTCGATGTTCAGCGGGAAGCCGCCAGTAAGGTGTTTCTTGGCTTTTTCCAGCTGTTCTTCGCTGGGGCCATTGGCGACGAAATTCTTCAGCACCCGGACCGCGATGGCTTGCGCCTGATCCAGCTGGTCGTTCCTGGTCTGCAGGCTGACTTCGAAGGGACCCTTACGGCGCATGGGGCTGAAACCACTGTATGCGGAATAGGCCAGACCTTTCTTTTCGCGCACTTCCTGTGACAATATCGCCACCAGGCCACCGCCTCCCAGTATGTAATTACCCACATACAACGGAAAATAATCGGGATCGCCGCGCCAGGTTCCGGGCTGACCCATGAGGAAATGGGTCTGCGACGAGGGAAACTCGTAACGCACGCTCTGGCCTTTGTTGAGATCCGCCACCGCTGGCAGCTCTGGCGCCTTTTGGCCGACAGCCACGCCTTTCATCAGGCGCTCGGCCACGCTGTGAGCAGCATCGGGCGTGAGGTCGCCAACCAGCGAAATCACGGCGTTCCTGCCCACATAGTATTG
>JALXFQ010000208.1:188-5934 GCA_027067235.1 Gammaproteobacteria bacterium | reverse complement strand
CGCGGCGCCGCGCTATCGCGCGCCCTATGGCGGACGATACCGCGCTCCTGTTCAGGGCTACTACCGTACGCCGCCGCCCGGCTATCGCGGCCAGAGCCGTTACCGGCAGTCGCCGCGGGCTTATGGGCCGCGCCCCGGCTACCGTAATCCGGCTGCGCGCTATAACCGCAACGGCGGCGCGTCCGGCCCCCGCCCCACACGGCCTCGTCCCGGCGGCAATCGCCCGAAAGACAAGGGCAACGTCAGTTTTGGCAGCCGGCCGTCCAGGCCGCGCTACCGTTCCCGGCCGCGATATGATGACGATGATGGCGGCCTGAGTTTCAATCTGGTGGATATCATTCCCTGGGATGACGACACGCGCATGCCATGGGAAAGCAAGAAGTGGAAAGGCATGATACCGGAAAAATTTGCCGACAAGTTCAGCGATAAATGGGACAAGATGGTCAACGAGCCCAGCAAGCACAAATTGCCTGGCGGCTGGTATCCGCCATCTATTGACGCGCCCAACCCGGCCGAGGTTGCCAACGAATTCGACAATGCGGCGCGGGATTTCAAGCAAAACAACCGCTAGCCCGTGGCAAAGCACCCTGCCCGGGCGCATGACGGCGCGTCTTCGGGGCGCGCTGTTTTATGGGAAAGGAATATGAGAAAACTGCGATATCTGTTTGTTGTATGGGCGCTTGCGCTGGCTGGTCTGGCGCAGGCGGAGGAACGGCTGCCAGACGCGCCCTATGCCAATATCAATTATGCCCAGCTGGTGGATCTGCTGAACAGGGGCGGCCTGCTGATTGACATTCGGCGGCCGGAAGAATGGCGCCAGACCGGCGTCATCAAAGGCAGTCGGTTGATCACCCTGTTTGACAGGAACGGCAGGGTCCAGCGCTCCTTTTTCGACAAGCTGGTCCAGGTGGCGCCTCATCCCGACCAGCCGGTGGCAGTGATTTGTCGCACCGGTCATCGTTCGCGCGCAGGCAGTCAGATCTTGCGCGAGCTGGGATACCGCCGGGTCTATAACGTGTCGAACGGTATTACCGGCTGGATCAGGCAAGGTTTGCGCGTGGAGCGGTATCCGGCGTCGCCGGCCAGGCAGTGATGTAATCAGCCCGGGAACAGGGCGTTTCTGCCGGTATGGCGATCCCGGGATCGGCGTTGGGGGTGTACCGGTTCAAGGCCTCAGTTGGCGGCGATCTTCGCCCAGGAATCCCGTAACGTGACCACGCGATTGAACACCAGCTTGTCGCCGGATTTGTTGTCGCGGCAAAAATAGCCTTCGCGCTCGAACTGAAATTGCGCGCCGGGTTGCGCGTCCGCGAGGCCGGGCTCGACAACGGCGTTTTCCAGCGTAACGAGAGAATCCGGGTTCAGGTCGTCCTCCCAGGACTCGCCCTGTGGCTGCGGGGTTTTCAGCAGGCGGTCATAAAGCCGGATTTCGGCATTTGCGCCGTGGCGGGCAGATACCCAGTGAATCACGCCCTTGACCTTGCGGCCTTCCGGGTTCTTGCCGAGGGTGTCCGGGTCGTAGCTGCAAATCAGCTCAACAATGTCACCCTGATCATCCTTCACCACTTCATCGCAGCGAATCACGTAGGCATTGCGCAGGCGAACTTCCCCGCCGGTCACCAGGCGTTTGAACTTGCGGTTGGGGGCGACTTCCATGAAGTCGTTGCGGTCGATGACGATATGCCTGCAGAACGGAATTTGCCGCTTGCCCATGTCCCCGTTTTTCGGATGGTTGGGCGACAGCAAAAGCTCTTCCTGTTCGTCCGGGTAATTGCTGAGAGTGATTTTCAGCGGTCGCAGCACCGCCATGCGCCGTGGCGCGCTGGCGTCGAGGTCCTCGCGTATGGCAGATTCCAGTACGCCCATTTCCACCATATTGTCGGCCTTGGTGATACCGATGCGGTCGCAGAATTCGCGGATGGAGGCGGGCGTGAAGCCGCGTCGGCGCAGGCCGGCGATGGTGGGCATGCGCGGGTCATCCCAGCCGTCCACATGGTTTTCAGCGACCAGCTGGGTAAGCAGGCGCTTGCTCATGATGGTGTATTCCAGATTCAGTCGCGAGAATTCGATCTGGCGCGGCTTGGCGGCGATGCTGATATTGTTCAGTACCCAATCGTACAGGGGCCGGTGATCCTCAAATTCCAGCGTACACAGCGAATGGGTCACGCCCTCGATGGCGTCGGAAATCGGGTGGGTATAATCGTACATGGGATACAGACACCAGGCGTCGCCGGTCTGGTGATGGATCAGGCCGCTGCGGATGCGATACAGTACCGGGTCACGCAGGTTGATATTGCCCGAGGCCATGTCGATTTTGGCGCGCAGTACCTTGCTGCCATCGGCAAATTCGCCGGCGCGCATGCGCTGGAACAGATCCAGATTTTCTTCCACCGGACGATCGCGATAGGGGCTGTTCCTGCCCGGTTCAGTGAGCGTGCCGCGATATGCCCGCATGTCTTCCGGCGACAGCTCGCACACGTAGGCCAGGCCTTTTTCGATCAGCTCTATGGCGTAATCGTACAGTTGCTCGAAATAATCCGACGCGAAATGCAGCTCGTCCCAGTCGAAGCCCAGCCAGCGCACGTCGTCCTTGATGGCTTCGACAAACTCTTCCTCTTCTTTTTGCGGATTGGTGTCGTCAAAACGCAGGTTGCAACGGCCCTTGTAGTCGCGCGCAATGCCAAAATTCAGGTTGATGGATTTGGCGTGGCCGATATGCAGATAGCCGTTGGGCTCGGGCGGAAAGCGCGTGACGATGCGTTCATGCTTGCCGCTGGCCAGATCCTCGTCGATGATCTGGCGAATGAAATTGCGCGGTTTGTTGTCTTCCATCGGGTCGTTTCCGCTGTCGTTGGTGCGCGGAATTGTACACGACCAGAGGCGGCGCGAAGAACTTTCGTTGAACGATTTTTCGGCGACAATGTCCATAAGTCGATGCTAATATACGGCACTGGTTTAGAAGCCGTAATCGCATCGCAGGATGCGCAAGGAATAACAACAGGCAGGAGGATGACATGACAAAAAAAACCGCCAGCAGACCCAATGGCCGGAAACCGGCCGCGCGCCGGTCGCGGGCGCCACGCCGCCGGACCCGCAAAAAGCAATCGGGCCAGATCTGGCGCGCGTTGAACCGGCTGCAGGCCGGCCTGTTCAAAACGCGCAAGAACCAGCGCCGGCAGGCCAGCGCGCAGAAAAAGGCCATCAGCAAAAACAGGAAGGCCATACGCCGGATACGCTGGATTTCCATTCCCGGCGCGGCCATGGGAGCGGCCGCTCTGCTCTATCTGTTCTATGTGGTGCACGTCATGGAGCGCTCCATGAGCAGCATTTCCGCCGACATTCACACCATGCAGGGCTATATGGCCGGCATTTCGGAGGATACCTACTACATGTCGCGCGATATGGGCCGCATGTCCCGCGGTGTGCGTACCATGTCACGGGCGGCGCAGCCCATGAGCGCCATGCGCCGCATGATGCCGTTCTGATGGCTGCTCAAGCAGGAGCCGGGCGCGCACGATGTTCAGGCTGTCGTCGGGCTTGCCGATGCCGGAGTAGAGCAGCGTAATATCACCGGGGCCGGATTTGCCGCTCCATCGCGCCGACAGGTTCCAGTAAAAAGTCTGGTGGCCGCCGGCCCCGGCCGGGGCGCCGGTTTGCGTCGCCCAGTCAGTGAAATAGGCGACGGTTTTCCACGGTCCCCAGGGGTTTTCGGATTCGAATATGCCCATGTTGCCGCGAAAGCTGCGCTGGTGTTCCGTGATGAGCAGGTAGCGTCTGATATCGGGCAGATAGATGGCGCTGAGGTTCCAGCCGGTGCCGGCAGGGTCGTGGAATACCGGGTACTTCCAGCGCAGGTTGCTGGACCAGGGCGTGTCGGGGCGGCCGGTAAAGACTTCATAGGCGGCCCTGTTTCCCATCTGCTTGCGATGTACGCGCAGCAGGTAAACACGGCCTGGCGTCTGTATGGCCAGTTCGCGAGCAGGGCCGGGCGAAGGTTCGATGGCGTAAAAATAGACAAAATCCGGGTCCAGACCGGTGTCGGCGATGGCGCTGTAACTCTGACCGAACTGGATGAAGGCGGGCGTCACCAGGCCTTCCCTGCGCGGGAAGATCACCGGCGTCTTGCGCCAGCTTGCGCCGAAATCGCGTGAATAATACAGTCGTGAACGGGTCAGGTTGCGCTTGCCGGAGCCGGGCGACAGCCACATATACAGTTCGTCGTCGCCGTCGTGGTCCGAATCCAGCGCCACCAGCCCGTAGCTCTTGCCGCACAGGCCATGGCTGGCAGGCGTCGGGCAGTCCTGGCCTGCGCCATGGTAGATGTCCTGACTGCGAAAAGGCTCGGGGCCGTCGCTAAAACGCGACAGCCCGATGCTGTAGGTGCGGGTCTCGCCAGGAACCCTGTAGGTTCCGTAGCCATCGCCCCAGGCGCTGTACTGGGCATCGTCACTGGCCCAGGTAACGGGCCAGTTGTCGCTGTCAACGGCGTGGCGCTGGTGCGTGCCCCAGTAGAACCGGATGCCGCCAATGCGGTCCGAGCAGGGGTAGGGCGCCAGTCTGGCGCCGATGCAGCGGGCGTGGGCGGCGGGCGCAAGGGCGATCGCGAGCAGCAGAAAAAGCAGAGGCAGGCGCAAGTTGGCGTTGTCCGGTTTTTTTATTTGAGAGTATAAAACGCCGCTTTAGTTGCGGTAGCATTACAGTCATCTGAATTTAACAGGGATGAGATCATGCCATTGAACAAACTGACAGTGTTGTTGCTTGCCGGGCTGGTACTGAGCGCCTGCGCCACTTCGCCCACCGGCCGCTCGCAGCTCAGCATGTTTCCGGAAGCGCAGGTGAACCAGATGGGAATACAGGCTTACCAGGATCTGAAGTCGAAGCAGAAGCTGTCCCACAGCAAGGTTCTGAACAAATACGCCCGCTGCGTGGCCAATGCCATTATCGACGTGCTGCCACCCAAATACCGAAACCAGCGCTGGGAAGTCAACGTATTCGAGGACAAGTCGCCCAATGCTTTCGCTCTGCCGGGCGGCAAGATCGGCGTCAACACCGGTATTTTCAAGGTGGCGAAAACACCGGATCAGCTGGCGGCGGTGCTGGGTCATGAAATCGGTCATGTCATGGCGCAGCATGGTAACGAGCGCATGTCGACGGCCCTGGCCACGCAACTGGGCGTCAAGGCCGTACAGGTGGCGGCCGGCGCCAGCGGTCATGCGCTGGGCTCGGGCGCCATGTCGGCTCTGGGCCTGGGCGCGCAATACGGCATCCTCATGCCGTTCAGCCGGGTGCACGAAAAAGAGGCAGACCTGATCGGGGAAACCCTCATGGCCAAGGCCGGCTTCGATCCGCGCGAGAGCATCAGGCTGTGGGAAAACATGCAAAAAGCCAGCACGGGCGCGCCGCCGGAGTTTCTTTCCACTCACCCTTCCGGCTCCAACCGCATCCGCCAGCTGGCGGAAAACATGCCTGCCGCGCTGGCGACCATGGAAGATGCGCGCGCCGCCGGCCGTCATCCCCGTTGTAAAGCGCCTTAGCAGGGCGTTGAAAAACGCAGTTTTGCAACGCCCTGTGCGTGGCACAGGGAAGTGCCGCCATCGCTGAAATCAGCCCGCGCCGGCTATTTGCGCAAATATCTGAAACTGGCGCCAGGCCGGCCGACGAAGCAGGACTGGTTGAAACCATAGTGCCGGATCACGCTCAGGGCCTTGCGCGCGTCCTGTTCCTTGTTGCCGAAGTCATACAGCGC
>JALXFQ010000208.1:0-178 GCA_027067235.1 Gammaproteobacteria bacterium | reverse complement strand
CCATCCACTATTTTCCAGCGGCCGTTGATGTTGCCTGCCTGCGCTGTATGCGGGTTAAAGGCGATGCAGTCTTCACCCGCCATCGGCCCCGCTGGCGCATTGCCATCGCGGGTCAGGTACTCGAAGTCGGGATGGGGGCGCGACACGAAGCAGCTTTTGTTCATGCGGTAATGGCGAA
>JALXFQ010000207.1 GCA_027067235.1 Gammaproteobacteria bacterium | reverse complement strand
AATGTCGGCGTAAACTACTGGCCGCATGAAGATGTGGTGCTCAAATTCGACCTGCAGGATGATCCCGACAACGACGACAATGACGGCTTCAACCTTGGCATAGGCTATCAATTCTGAGATGAAAGCCAATTTCCTGTGCATGGCGTTGCTGCTGGCGCTGATGCCGTTTGCCGGGGTCAGCGCCAAAGGCGTTTACCAGAAGCCGGGTGATTTCGTCAGCGAATCTTTCGGCACGACAGCCGGCAAACCGCAGCGGCTGAGTCTGGCCGGCGATCTGGCGGCTCAGATAAAGGCCATACTCGGCCATGCCTACCCGCGCTCGCGTTTGCGTTACTGGCGCGGGGGGCGAAAGACAGTCTGGATACTGGATGAAATCGGCAAGGAAAAGCCCATCACCGTGGGTGTCGTGGTGGATGATGGCAAGATAGAGCGCGTGAAGATACTCGCTTTTCGTGAAAGCCGCGGCGGGGAAGTGCGCTTCCCGTCATTCGTGCGCCAATACCAACACGCGGCGCTAACGGGCAAAGAGTACAAACTGGACAAGTCCATCGACGGCATTACCGGCGCGACGCTTTCCGTGCGTGCGGTGAACAAACTGGCGCGTCTGGCACTGCTGCTGCATCGAACGGTAACGAAAAATGACAAAACGCCGTAGCAAAAGTCTGCTGCTGTACCAGTGGCATCGCTGGGTAGGGCTGTTCGCAGCGCTGTCGGCGCTGGCTTTCTCCGCGACCGGCATCGTGCTGAATCATACCGATGAACTGACGCTGGCTGATCGCCATGTGGACAGCGCCTGGTTGCGGCGCTGGTATCACTACCAGCCATCCAGGCTGGAAACGGCGTTCAGGGCCGGGGACAACTGGCTGTTCGTCATCGACGGCAAGTTGTACTGGAATGCAGAAGCGTTGCCGCTGGATCAGACAGACCTGCGCGGCGCGGTGCGTTTTGGCGACGAAACAGCGGTGGCTTTCCCCGATAAACTGATCTTGCTGGATGATCAGGGCCGGATCAGCGAAGCGCTGGATGCTGCCGACGGCATACCGCAGGGCGTGCAGCGACTGGGCAAATCGGTCGATGGCCGGCTGCTGCTAGATGCCGGTGACGGGCAGCAGATCTCGGACTGGACGCTGTTCTACTGGCAGCCGGATCAGTCCAGCGTCGCCTGGGACAGCGCCGATCAGCCTGATGCCGCCGCTCTCGCTGCCGCCATGCAAAGCAGCGAACGGCGCAAGCTGAATCTGGAAACCTTGTTGCTGGACCTGCACAGCGGCCGCTTTTTCGGCAAGGCTGGCGTGTGGCTGGCCGATCTGGCCGCGCTGGCGCTCATGTTTCTGGGCATCAGCGGCGTACTGATCTGGCTCATACGGCTGGTCAAACAGCGCCAGCACCAGAAACGCCAGTCCCGCATTGGCGAAAGGGGAACAGCGCGGGGATGAACGGATAACTCTTGCTTGCGGTTCCGGCGGGCTGCGCTAAGCTTGGGCGGTATGAGAATTTCCAAGTCAGTCCGCGTCCTTGTTCTGCTGCTGATACTGTTTTTTGTCATCGTTTACACCTTCGGTCAGAAGCGCGCTTCCACCAACTGGCTGGAACCGCTGCAGGTGGTGATATATCCGGTGAACGCCGACGGTACGGCGCAGATCGACCGCTATATCGCCAGCCTGACAAAACAGGATTTCAGCGACATAGAGCGTTTTTTCACCCGCGAGGCGGAACGCTATGTCATGGGTCTGGATAATCCGGTTGCCGTCCGCCTGGGGCAAACCACAACGCTGCCGCCGATGCCGGCGGATGCTCATGCCGGCATATTGTCGTTCATGTTGTGGAGCCTGCGATTTCGTTACTGGGCCTGGAAGAACGCAGCGGACGATGAATCCAATTATCGCCGGGCGCGCGTGTACGTGCTTTATCACACGCCGACACCGGGCCGGCGTCTGGCGCATTCCTATGCCCTGAGCAAGGGCCTGCTGGGTTATGTCAACGCCTTCGCCTCAGCCGATCAGCAAACCCAGAACAACGTGGTCATTGCGCACGAGCTGCTGCACACGGTGGGCGCGACGGACAAATACGGGCCCGATGGCGAACCGCTGTGGCCGGATGGTTACGCCGATCCCGACGGCCGGCGTTATCCACAGCGCCGCGCCGAGATCATGGGTGGCCGCATAGCGTTGGCGCCGGGAAAATCAAAAATGCCGGAAAGCCTGCGCTCCTGCGTGATCGGGCCGAAGACAGCAACGGAGATACGCTGGCTGAGATAGACAGTACGCTTCGCAAGCTCACCGCTTCAAACCAGATCTTTCCAGACTTCTTCCCGAAATCCCACCGTCCCGCCTTTGTCCGTGAGCAGGAACGGCCGCTTCACCAGCATGCCGTTGCCGGCCAGCAGATCAATGGCGTTTGCGTCGCTCAAGGTTGGCAGCCGGTCTTTCAGCTTCAGCTCGCGGTATTGCAGGCCGGAGGTGTTGAACAGTTTGCGCATGTTGCCGCCCATGTAACCCAGCATTTTCCGCAACTCTTCCTTGCCCGGCGGCTGCTGGCTGATGTCGATGGATTCGGCTTTGACGCCATGCTCCTTCAGCCACTTCGCCGCCTTGCGGCAGTTGGAGCATTTCGGATACTGGTAAAAGCGGACGCTCACCGTCGGCGGTCAGTGGTGATGCCCGTCCGGGCCGTGCACATGACCGTGGGACAGTTCTTCCTCGGAAGCGTCGCGCACTTCACCCACTGTGACCGCGAAGTTCAGCGTCTGGCCGGCCATCGGGTGGTTGCCGTCGACAGTGATTTCGTCACCGTTCACTTCGGTAACGGTGACCAGGGTCTGCTGCCCGCCTTCACCTGCGGCCTGGAACTGCATCCCGGTTTTGATCTCCATGTCGTCGGGGAAAGCGCTGCGTGGAACCTTTTGCACCAGCGCGGGATTCGGTTGGCCATAGCCGTCCTCCGGCGCGATGGTGACATTGACCTCGTCGCCCTGTTTTTTTCCTTCCAGGGCATTTTCCAGGCCGGGAATGATATTGTTGGCGCCGTGCAGGTAGGCGAAGCTGCCATCGGCAGACTCATCCAGCACGTTGCCGTCGTTGTCTTTCAATACGTAGTTGATGCTGGCGACCTTGTTCTTGGTGATTTGCATTGGATATCCTTGCTGGATGAGATGAAAGGCGCCTATTATAGCATTGCAGCGCCACCGCGAAACAGGCGGCGCCTGCGTTTCGCCAACTGGCGGCTGTTTGGTACACTTCAGCCCCGCTCAAGGGTATCTGGCAGCTGCACCGGGTGCTTTTTCCCAATCCGGGGCAAGGGCGGACAAGCATAAACGGGTGGCGAGAAGACCAGGTGAAAAAATCAAGACGGCGTTCGATCAGGCGGGTATAGAAATGCCTTTTACCAGAAACCGTCGCCTCGCCTGAGCGCGCCCGAGATTCCCCGTGCAGGCCAGTCACAGAACCGTGTTGGGCATCGCCCTGCCCATGATTCTGTCGAATATTTCGCAGCCGGTTATCGGCCTGGTGGATACCGCCGTGGTCGGCCATCTGGACCAGGTCAGGTATCTGGGCGCCATTGCCGTGGCGGGCGCGGTGTTCGCCTTCCTGTTCACCATTTTCAATTTCCTGCGCATGAGCGCCACCGGCCGCTCCGCGCAGTTCTTCGGTGCCGGCGACGAGCCGGGCATGGGCCGGGTGCTGGGCCAGGGTCTGGCCCTGTCGCTGATGCTGGGGCTGGCGCTGATCGCGGCGCAATGGCCCATTGCCGGGGCGGGTTTCCGGCTGATGGCGGCGGAGCCGGCGGTGACGCTCGAAGCACAGCGCTATTTCGCCATTCGCATCTGGGCGGCGCCGTTCGTGCTGGCCAACTTTGTGCTGGTGGGCTGGTTCATCGGCCTGCACCGGGCGCGTGCGGCGCTGGCGCTGAATCTGGTGCTGAATATCACCAATATACTGCTCGACCTGCTGTTTGTGCCGGTGCTGGGCATGACCACCGACGGCGTGGCGCTGGCCAGTCTGATTGCTGAAATACTGGCTATGTTTGTCGGTCTGGTCATCGCTTTCCGCTTCATGGGCGGCTGGCGCATGATGCGCGACGCCGGCCGCCTGTTCCCGGGGCATGAAATCATGCTGCTGCTGCGCATGAACCGGGATCTGATGATCCGCACCGTGGCGCTGATGAGCGTATTCCTGTTCTTTACCGCGCAGGGCGCCCGTCAGGGCGAAACACTGCTGGCGGCCAATACCCTGCTGCTGCAGTACCTGGCTTTGCTGGCCTATGCCCTGGACGGCTTCGCGCAAGCGGCCGAAGCCATGGTGGGCAAGGTCATCGGCGCGGGTCGGCGCGATTTGCTGCCGGGCGTACTGCGCCTGACTGCCGGCTGGTCATTCTGGGTGGCGGTGGGCATGGCCGGCTTCATCCAGGTTTTTGGCGACGCCATGGTGCGCCTGCTCACCAGCATACCCGAAGCGCGCGCGGCGGCGCATGTCTACCTGCCGTGGCTGGTGTTGACGCCGCTGGTGGCGGTCTGGCCGTTCTGGCTGGATGGCGTCTTCATCGGCGCCACCTGGAGCCGCGAAATGCGCAACAGCATGGTCTTGTCCGTGTTGCTGTTCTTCCTCATCTGGAAGCTGACCACAGCGCTGGGTAACCACGGCCTGTGGCTGTCCATGATAGTGTTTTTTTCGGTGAGGGGCGTCACGTTGGGGCTGATCTTGAGGAGCAAGCTGCATGACTGAAACGGTGATAGACCTGTTGCGTCACGGCGAGCCGCAGGGTGGCAGCCGCTATCGCGGCCATGCCATTGATGACCCGCTGAGCGAGAAAGGCTGGCTGCAAATGGCCCGCGGCGTCGGTGATTTTCGCGGCTGGGACCGTATCATCAGCTCGCCGCTGTGCCGGTGCAGTGACTTTGCCCGCTCGCTGGCTGATAAACTGTCCGTAGAACTGGATATTGACGAGCGCTTCCGAGAGATCGGCTTTGGTGCATGGGAAGGCAGAACCAAAGCGCAATTGCGCCAGGAGCGCAGCGATGAGTTTCGCGCTTTTTATGCAGATCCCGTCAACAATACGCCAGAACAGGCGGAACCGGTCAGCGAATTCCATCAGCGCATTGTTGCGGCGATGGATACAATCTACCGCCGGTACGCTGGACAGAGCGTGCTGATTGTCGCCCACGCCGGCGTCATTCGCGCCGCTCTGGTGCACGCGCTTGGCGCGCCGGTGGATTGCATGTACCGTTTCAACGTGCGCAACGGCGGCGTTTCCAGAATTATCCGCAGCAAGGACCAGACCAGCATCGACAGGGTGAACGGACGACTATGAAATACAAGCGCGAATGGATTGCCGAACTGAAAAAAGACATCGTGTTCCAGACCCGTCTGGCCGGGCATGACCTGGTTTTCCATTCAACCTGGGGGTTGTTTTCGCCGCGCAGCATAGACGAAGGCACGGCTCTGTTATTCAGGCATTTGCAGGTAAAGTCCGATGACCACATTTTTGATCTGGGTTGCGGCTACGGAGCGATCGGTGTGGGACTGGCAAAACTGGCGCCGCAGGGAACGGTACTCATGGCCGACAAGGACTACGTGGCGGTGGAATACGCGAACAAAAATATTGCCGCCAACGGTATTGTCAACGCCGAAACCATACTCAGCAACGGATTCAGCGAAGTGGGCAAACGCAAGTTCGACCTGGTGGTGTCCAATATCCCGGCCAAGGTGGGCAGGGAGCTGCTGTCCATTTTTCTTTACGACGCACTCGATCACCTGAATCCCGGCGGGCGTATTGTGGTCGTAACCATCAACGGCTTGCGCCAGTTCATGAAACGCAATTTCAACGAGGTATTTGGCAACTACAAAAAACTGAAACAGGGTAAAAACTACACTGTTTCCCAGGCCGTGAAAACCAAATAGCGATAATGTCTTTTGCGCCCTGGCGGGCAGATCCGGTTTGCGAT